>CAJWLP010000022.1 GCA_913043145.1 uncultured Bacteroidota bacterium | reverse complement strand
ACTAGGCTCTATTTATGAAACTTTAAATGAATTCGATGAATCCATTGTGTTTTATAAACAAGCCATTAATACTGATCCCAAAAGCGACGAAGGATATTATGCCATTGGACTTATTTACCAAAAAATGGGTGATAACACGCTTGCAATGAAGAATTATCAAAAAGCCATTGATATTAATGCAGGGCACTATCTAGCATATTATAATGCAGGAAATATATTAGCTTCTGATGGTAACTATACCTCAGCTATAGATCATTTCGAAATATGTCTGCGGCTGAAAGAAGACTTTGCAAAAGCTTATAATCGTATTGGCCAATGTTTTGAGTTATTAAAAGTTAGTGACAAGGCAATTGAAAATTATCTAAAATGTTTGGAAATAGACCCTAATTTTGCATTCGCAAAAGACGGTCTTGTTCGTCTTGGTAAAATAAAATCAGCTAACTAACAAAAGTTAAAATTGAATATTAAAATAACATTACCAGATGCTTCAATTAGAGAAGTTCCGCAGGGAACTTCCGCTCTAGATGTAGCAAAAGGGATAAGTGAAGGACTTGCACGTGTCGTGATAAGTGCAAAAATTAATGGAGAAGTATGGGACTTGAATCGACCTATTACGAAAGATTCGACATTGAGTTTGTTGAAGTTTGATGATTTAGATGGAAAGAAAACATTTTGGCATAGTAGCTCCCATTTACTTGCAGAAGCACTCGAGGCGTTATACCCAGGAGTCAAATTAGGTATTGGTCCAGCAATTGATAATGGATTCTATTATGATGTAGATTTTGGTGATCATAAATTTTCGTCCAATGATTTTGAAAAAGTTGAGAATAAGATGAAAGAGTTAGCTAGTCAAGCTAGCACTTTTAAACGAAAAGAAATCTCAAAATCAAAGGCCATTGACTATTTTAAGAAAAAAAGTGATCCATACAAATTAGAGTTGATTGATGGTTTAGAGGATGGTCAAATTACATTTTACACACAAGGAAATTTCACAGATTTATGCCGTGGTCCCCACATACAAAATACATCTTCGATCAAAGCTATTAAGTTATTAAATGTAGCTGCGGCTTATTGGAGAGGTGACGAAAAAAATAAATCATTAACTAGAATTTATGGTGTTTCATTTCCAAAAGCAGGAATGCTCAAAGAGCATTTGAATCTATTGGAAGAAGCCAAAAAGCGTGATCATCGTAAGCTTGGTAAAGAATTAGAGCTGTTTATGTTTAGCGAAAAAGTAGGAGCAGGATTACCCCTTTGGCTTCCCAAAGGAACTGCTATTCGTGAACGTCTAGAAAATTTCATGAGACAAGCTCAAATAGAACGAGGATACCAGCAAGTTGTTACCCCACATATTGGACGCAAAGAATTGTATATGACTTCAGGTCATTACGAGAAGTATGGTGAGGATAGTTTTCAGCCGATAAAAACACCAAGTGAGGACGAGGAATTTCTTTTGAAACCAATGAATTGTCCTCATCACTGTGAAGTATTTAAGTTCAAGCCAAAAAGTTATAAGGAGTTGCCTCTTCGTATTGCTGAATTCGGCACGGTTTATCGTTACGAGCAAAGTGGAGAACTTAATGGTCTTACTCGAGTGCGTGGCTTTACTCAAGATGATGCCCATATTTTTTGCACTCCAGATCAACTTAAGGAAGAGTTTGTAGATGTAATTGATTTGGTAATGCATGTTTTTGGAAAGTTAGGATTTAAAGATTTTACTGCTCAAATTTCACTTCGTGACCCCGAAAATAAGCAGAAATATATCGGAAGTGATGAGAATTGGGATAAGGCCGAACTGGCAATAATTAAAGCAACAGCCGAGCGTGATATGAAGACTGTAACTGAATACGGTGAAGCTGCTTTTTATGGTCCTAAGCTTGACTTTATGGTCAAAGATGCATTGGGAAGGAGTTGGCAATTGGGAACCATTCAAGTAGATTATAATCTACCTGAACGATTTGACTTAGATTACATAGGATCCGACAATGAAAAACATAGACCAGTAATGATACACCGGGCACCATTTGGGAGCATGGAACGATTTATTGGAATATTGATAGAACACACCGCTGGTAATTTTCCACTTTGGCTGAGTCCAGAACAAGTAGCGATTCTTCCTATTAGTGAAAAGTATCACGATTACTCAGATAAAGTTTTAAAATTCCTCAATAAAAACGATATTCGCGGGCTTGTTGATGAGCGAGCCGAGAAAATCGGTCGAAAAATTCGCGATGCTTGGGCTTCAAAAATTCCAGTAATGATAATTGTTGGCGAAGAAGAGTCTGATAATGAGGAGGTTTCGGTTAGGGTTCAAGGTGAAGGTGATGTCGGCAAGTTTAAATTAGATGAGTTTGTAGCTTACTTCAACTCATTACTAACTAAAGAATAAAAATACTTGAAGAGAAGAAGAAAACCATTTAGGGGTAGAGTAAAAGACCCTCACAGAATCAATGAGTTCATTGTGGCTGACCCAATTCGTTTGGTTGGCGATAATGTAGAACAAGGAATTATTGATCTTGAAGCTGCCATTGGTTATGCTCAAGAACAAGGCCTTGACTTGGTTGAAGTTTCTCCAAAAGCAAACCCGCCAGTTTGTAAGATTGTAGATTATCGCAAGTTTTTGTATGATCAGAAGAAAAAGGCTAAAGAACTTAAATCTACTCAAGCAAAGACGGATATTAAAGAGATTAGATTCGGACCTAATACAGATGAGCATGATGTAAACTTTAAATTAAAACATGCGGAAAAATTTATTGAAGATGGACACAAAGTGAGAGCTTATGTTTTTTTCAGAGGTAGATCAATCGTATTTAAGGAAAGAGGAGAGCTTCTGTTGTTACAGTTTGCAGAAAAGTTGCAAGAAGTAGCAAAATTAGAGCAGATGCCTAAAATGGAAGGCAAAAAAATGATTATTGTTTTAGCACCAAAATAAATTTAAAAAGAGAGAAAATGCCAAAGATGAAGACCAACTCTAGTGCGAAGAAGAGATTCAGAATCACTGGAACAGGTAAAATTAAGAGAAAGCACGCTTACAAGCGTCACATCTTGACAAAGAAGTCTAAGAAAAGAAAATTAGCACTTAGACACAGTGGTTTAGTTCATCCATCAGATGAAAGTAATATCAAGTTTTTGTTAAGAATCGGAAAGTAATGTTAGCCAAGAGCTAATAAAGTACCATTATTCAGGCCAAAAAAGAATTCGCTTCGGCGAGACGCCTAGTTTAAAAAAAGAAAAAAAATGCCAAGATCAGTAAATGCAGTAGCCTCAAGGAGGAGACGAAAAAAAATGATGAAACATGCCAAAGGTTACTTTGGTAGAAGAAAAAATGTATGGACAGTTGCTAAAAATGCCGTAGAAAAAGCATGGCAATATTCCTACAGGGATAGAAAGAATAATAAAAGAAACTTCCGTCGTCTGTGGATTACCAGAATAAATGCTGGTGCTCGCTTACACGGTATGAGTTATTCTCAGTTTATGGGGGGTGTTCATGAAAAAGGAATCGAGCTTAATCGAAAGGTATTAGCAGATTTAGCCATGAATCACCCGGAAGCTTTTTCAGCCATTGTAAAAAAGGTTAAAAAGTAATTCAAAGTTTGCTAAAATAATATTAAAGCTCTCCATTTTGGAGGGCTTTTTTTATATCCATTCTAGGTTTGATATTCCAGTATTACTGACTTACCCAGATAAACCTAATATCCAAATCTTGACAGATTATAACAATCTTCCCAAGTTTGATCTAATATATATTTAGGTGATTTTAAAGATTCTTAAAGAATATTAATTTTTCAATACAAACATATCAATGCATTCGGTCACCCCTTATCCTTATTTTCTTGACCATTTCAGCTTCAAATTCAACAAATTCATCCCATCGATTCATGACATAATCATCAGAACCAAACTCTTTTGCTAGTTTGATAAATGCCTTGTAGTGTCCAGCCTCACTAACCATAAAATCATGGTAAAAATTTTTAAGAGAAGGGTCTTTAATATGGATACTTAATAACCTAAAACGTTCACAACTTCTTGCTTCAATCATTGCAAATGACAAGAGGTATTCGATAATCTGTTTTTGCAGCTGGTCACCTTTCTTTATGAATTTATTAAGTTCATTAACATATTCATCTTTTCGTTGGTGGCCCAATTCAAAACCTCTTTTTTTAAGTTCTTTTACAACTTTTCGGAAATGACCCCATTCTTCAGCAACAATCGGGGAGATGACATCTACTATTTTAGGTAGTTTACTAAATTTACTTATTATGCTTATGCCATGTACAGCTGCCTTCTGCTCGCACCAAGCATGGTCTGTTAAGATGTATTCGATACTTTTCTCTGCAATATTGACCCATCTCGGGTCTGTAGCCATTTCGAGTCCAAGTGTGGTTTTAGTTTTTTCAGAACTAATCATATAACAAAAGTACCTCTAATATTAAAATAGCATTAAAACGACCATGAATATAAAGATACCTGCCAGCATAAGCATTAAAGTATAGGGTAGTATATCTCTAGCTTTTAATCCAGTGATACTTAATAAGGGTAAAGCCCAAAAAGGTTGAAGCATGTTGGTGATTTGATCCCCATATGCAAGAGCGAGTATGATTTTGGATAATGACATGTCTAATTCTAAGGCTGCTCTTAATATAATAGGTCCTTGTAAGGCCCATTGACCACCACCACTTGGAACAAACATATTGACCAAACCAGCACTAAAAAAAGTGTAAATGGGTAGTGTTTTTTTGGTCGAAATATCAATAAAAAAATCAGAAATATTCTCGATTAAGCCACTAGTTTGCATGAGAGCTAATATTCCAAAATAAAGTGGGAATTGGATGAGTATACCAGATGATCCATGAATTGCTTTATCAACCCCACTCAAAAAGTAGCGAATATTTTCATGTAATAAGATGTTCAACCCAAGAAGACTAAAATTGATGTAATTGGGGTTGATAAACCCTAATTTACTCTCGGAGATAATGGCAATATATATGGCTATTGCCATTAAAATCATACCAATAATTTTACTTAACCATTTTGAATAATCGATGTATTCTGCACTAGAAACCTCAAATTGATTTTTATGTGTTTGTTCTAGTTTAGTTACGTTGGGAGTTTCTTTAGTGGTATATTTACTTATGATGGAACTAAATGTGGGGATAACTATGATTAATAAAATGACTGCCGTAAAATTCATGGGGCTAAATACAGTTTCACCAAATGAAATTAATTCAGGCATTATCGGATTCTGTGTAATTTCTCGAATATGACCAGCTTCTGCAACCTTGGTTAATGCACTACCAGAAATTCCTCCATGCCAAACCATGAGTCCAACATACCCAGAGGCACCAATAAGGGGATAATTTAATTTGAGTTTACGTTTAGTGAAATTTTCTCCCACTTTTCGTGCAATGATTGCACCAAAAATTAATCCAAGTCCCCAGTTAAAAAGAGCAACAATAATGGTAGATAATGTGACTGCAAATGCAGCTTGAGTACCCGTTTTTAGTCGTAGAATAATTTGATTGATAATTGAGTCAAAAAAAGAGGTAAGTGCGAGTGCATGACCCAATACTAGCATCAACATCATCTGAAATGCAAATGCCAACAGATTAGAACTCCAAAGTCCTTTTTGCCAATCTATGATTAGCTCAACCATAGATTTGTCAGAGCTAATCAAGCCCATGAAAAATACTATAATGGTTATCAGTACTGCAATGCTAAATGGGGATGGTAGTAATTTTTTAAACCAATTAATATAGTGTTTTATAAATCTCATAGAAGGGTAACAATTTTCTCCAGGTAATATTGATCATCACCGTCGAACATACCAAAATATGTACTGTCTATATCTAAAACTGCATAAATTTCATTATTTCGGATACATGGAACAACAATTTCAGAGTTACTTAATGGACTACATGCAATATGTCCATCAAATTGATGGACATCATTAACGATATAGGTTTTTTTATGCAGCCAAGAACGACCACAAACTCCTTTTCCTTTAGCTATAGATGTGCAAGCAATAGGACCATTATAGGGGCCTAACTGAAGTTTATCTCCAATAACTCTGTAAAATCCGATCCAATGATGAAGCAAATGTTCATGTAATAGACGAGATAAATTAGCCATGTTAGCAATATCATCAACACTTTTGTCAATAATAGATTCAGCCGCTTTAATTATGGTTGAATACTTTTCAGCTTTATCCATACTTTACGAAAGTATGATATATTTAATGATAGATACAGACTATTCAAAATTTATTTTTGGACTAAATGAGAAATAAACATTTAAGAGTAATGGTCTTTTTTCTGACCGTTAATTTAGCAATTTTGTATGGGTTATTATTTTGGTTATTGTAATTTCATTTATAGTGTACCATTTGTTTCGCTAATTTAAATTGGATATTACATATCCATTTAATTATGGAGCAATTTTTTTAAATAACTTAATTATTAAGTATTCTATTAGTGGAATAAATAGTTATACCTAAAGAGCAAAAGGTAATTACACCTATTGCCTCAGTAACATCTGATAAGTGATGACCTATGAAAAGCTCAGAAGTAAGGGTTATCAATATTAGTGGGATATAAAACCAGGGCTTTATGAAATCTTTTCGTTGGTAATAGATTAATAGGATGATTAAAGGTGTCAAGAAGACATAATAATATTTCCATGCTAATGGAGATATTATTGGAATCAGTGAGAGGGTTATGATGTATTGTTTGGCAAAACTCTGATAGTTTTCTTTAGTGAGGTAAAATTTAGCTACTAAGTACATCCCAACGATTCCAATGAGAATAAAGGTGACAAATTTATATTGTATATCAGATAGATTGGAAATGGAATAACTTAAACTATCTACTCGTATATGTTGTGTTGTTAACCCACACATCCAACCCCATATGGATTGATTCATGTGCTCACATTTTAATCCATTAACAACTTGCGTGTTAATCCATTCTCTAAAAAGTTCAATGCCAGGATTCAATCCAAAATAAATGAACACAATCATTGTTGAGATTATAAGCCCAATCAATGTATAAAAAACAGATTTGTATTTCTGCTTAAATAGCAAAAATCCAAGAATTAAAATGGGGTAAATTTTTATACTGATTATGAATGCCAATACTATACCCGCCAATAAGTCTCTTCTATGGGTTATTAAATGAAGAACATAGATACTTAAAGCTAGAATGAATAGATTTATCTGAAGATTGCTTATCTCTTCAAGAAATATTCTGAGTGTAAGAATGAACGGTAATATAAATAATGGATTATAGAGGTTGATTTGATTATCATTTTCATGCTTAATGTTAAAGACAAATTGATGTGGAGTAAAGTAGGAGATGGTCCATCTGAAAATAATCAGATTTACAAATACTATGCTTATTAACCATGTCAACCTTAGCCCAACGAAGCTTAATTCATTTAGCCAGTATAAAGGAATACAAACAATAGAAAAAAATGGGGGCCATGTATTTCTGTAATCGGAATAAATGGGCAAATTATTCCAAGCTAATTTTCCTGCTGATATGTACCCGCCAAAATCACCCTCTCTGAATATATCTCTTAATACTTCTCCAAAAATTATTACAGAGCACAGGTAAAATGTGATTTGAAATATGCGTTTTTTATCGTTAAAAATATGTCTGAGGACGGTTTTCAAGTTGTTTGATTTTGAAATGGGCTTGTATATTTTTTTAAAAAATACAAAGACGGCAATTATGATTTGTCAAATAAATGTTTGAGCTTTTCTAAATCAGCAAATGACCAATTTTTAATTTGCAGCTGTGCTCCTTTTAATCCTTTGTCTTCACCAAATGAAATGCTTTTCATTCCTGCTTTTTTTGCTGCCAATAAACCAGCTTGAGAATCTTCTATGACAAGACATTCTGAAGGTTTACAGTTTAATTTTTCTGAGGCTAATAAAAATATATCAGGCTCAGGTTTAGAATTAGGAGTCATGCCTCCATCAACAATAGCTTGGAAATCCAAGACCAAATCTAACTTATCAATAATTCGGATAGCATTTTTGCTGCTGGATCCTATAGCAACCTTTATACCCTCTGATTTAACTAAGGTATTAAACGCTTTAAAATGTGGAAATATTTCATTAGGGGTCATTGTATCAATAAACTTGAGATACATCTGATTTTTTTTCTGGAGTAAGTTCTGTTTTTCTGCCTCAGATATACGAGAACCACTCCATTTTAGGAGTTTATCTAAGCATTCTTTTCTTCCAACACCTTTGAGTTTTTGATTTTGTTTTTCAGTTAGTACGAAATCAAGTTGTTCTGCCACCCATTTCCAACTTTCATAGTGATATTTTGCTGTATCTGTGATTACACCATCAAGATCATAGATTATAGCTTTTAAACTCATATTGTCTGTTCTTGGGTATTGAGATGATATTCAACAAGAGGAAATATTGGTTTTTTTTCAATTTTACCAATAGTGAATCGATGATTTTTTGCTACTTCTTCGAGGACTTCTCGAAAATAGTATGCGATGGATCCAACAAAGTTTACTGGAACCTCTCTGAAATTATCATAACACCAAACATGAATGTTAATGAATTTAGCAAGACCTTGATAAACCATATCTTTCATGTAAGGATGATTTTGGTTATCTTTAACAAAAGGCATGAAGCTGGCTAAATAAACATTAGGAAACTTTTCTAGGTGTATTGAGCTAAAAATATCTTCTTTGGTAAGATTAAATCTTTTTTGAAATTCTATGGCCAATTCAGTCGGCATACGATGGTATAGCCAATCAGCAAGAAGGATTTTTCCAAAATATGATCCACTACCTTCATCTCCTAATATATACCCCAATGCAGGGACATTTTCTTGTATGTTTTTGCCGTCAAAGAAACATGAGTTAGAGCCAGTTCCTAGAATGCATGCAATACCAGGCGAGAATGGAGTAGTGGCAAGTGCAGCACCAGTTAAGTCATGATCAACAACTATTTTTTCAGCAAGATTAAAAAACTGAGATAAAGCATTCTCTAAGATAAGCTTTCGGTTTGCACTGGAGCATCCAGCACCATAAAAGTAGATTTCTTTTATTTTATCTCTATAGTCCTGAAATATCTTGTTTTCTTGGATTTTACCCAAAATGAATTCAGTACTGTGGAAGAAGGGATTAAATCCCATTGTTTTTGTTTTGATTTTTGTATTGGAATTATCTATAATTATCCAATCACATTTGGTTGAACCGCTATCAGCAACTAGTATCATTTTGGTTTAATCGAATAAGCAAAGTTAATGTAAAAATCACACATTGGGAAGTGAGATTTGAATTACTGAAAAGGATTTTATTTAGGTTAGTGGCTTATAAAATGAGTTTAGGGCATTGGTTCTTGGCAGGGGTCGCACATAAAGTGAATATGAATAGTTATTTCTTTTGTTTCTTGATTGATATTTACCATCTCAAGCATTTGAAAATTTCTCATCATTTCACACTCATTTTCTAGGTTTTCATCAGACTCATTATTCTCAAGTTTATCCTTACTAAAAGCTGGATGTTTAAATATAGCGTAATCTCCATTAACTAAACCTGTGATTGAGGCTTTTCCATTTTTAAATTTTAGAGCAATTCCTTTGTCACTACGTTCAGGGTTGTTGTGTATATACAGTGTGCCATTGAAGGAGGTAGGCATCATTAAGCTTTCCATAATTTCTTCATTAGGCATTGCACCACCACAATAATCAGAGGTGCTTGTTACATTAAATTTGATACTGCGACTAAGCGATGTTGATTTGCAAGAAGCCAATAGTAGAGCTAGAATGAATGCTGAGAAAAATTTCATTATACAAACTTAATTGAATAGGTATTATCTACAATTGTATTAATTGAAAAAATATAAAATAATTTTCATGGATTCATTAAGCTTTCGACAACAGATTCAGCAACTTGTGAGGAGGGTAATGAATTACCCAATTTTTTTCGAAGTAGTTTGTAATCATGTGTAATTTTTTTCAACCTTTTCTGATCATTAATTAACTGATTAATTTCAAGTTTAAGTTGATTGCAATTGAACTCATCTTGAATGAGTTCAGTGATGCTCATTTTATCTAAAATTAAATTTACGAGCGATATGTATTTAACCTTAATAACTGATTTTCCAATCCAATAACTGATTCGATTGGTCGTGTAACAAACGATTTGAGGAACATCCATGAGTGCGGTCTCCATAGTTGCCGTTCCAGACGTAACGAGAGCAAGTTTACTTTTGTTTAACAAACCATACATGTCGTTGGGTACGAGTTTAAGTCTAGGATTAAACTGATAGTAGAAATTTTCGTCAAATCCAGGTGCTTGAGCTACTAAAATTGTTGAATCATAGTCCTTAATTGCTTCAAGCATAATTGGTAAAGAGGTTTTAATTTCTTGTTTTCTACTTCCTGGCAATAGGGCAATGCAATTCCTTTTATCTGAAATTGGATTAGATGCAATGTATTCATCCACAGTCTCTTTACTTGGATTACCGACATATTTACTTTCCACACCGTGTGATTTAAAAAAAGTTTCTTCAAATGGAAGTATAGAATATAAAAAATCTACATCTCGTTTGATATTATTTACTCGACCTTCTTTCCAAGCCCATACTTTTGGTGAAATGTAATAATGAACAGGTATACCCATGGATTTCCCAAATCTTGCAATTTTAAAATTAAATCCAGGGTAATCAACCAAAATTAGTGTATCTGGTTTCCACTTGAGTATGTCACTTTTTATTCTTTTAAGATTACGAAATATTTTAAACAAGCTACTTAAAATCTCAATAAATCCCATTATGGCCATTTCCTTTTGATGGATAAAAAGAGATTGCCCAGCTGCTTTGCTTTTATCTCCACCCATGCCTCTAAATTGAGCATTTTTATCTAGTTTAGCAATCTTTTGAATTACTCGAGACGCATGATTGTCACCAGACGTTTCTCCTGATATAATATAATACTTCATAAGATTACATTAAGGTGAAATATACAATGACTAGGCCATATATCAGGGTTGCTAATACGACACCTTGGCCTGATTTTAGTTTGTTTTTGTTTACAAATCCAAAAAAAGGAATTAGGTTAAATAGTGTTGCTATTTTCAGCCAAGGACTGAGTGTGCCTGTTATAAATCCTGTCTTTAAGAATAAAAAATAGGAGAGGTGAGAGAAATGATAAAGCTTCACAATCCAAAGAATGATTATGGGAATCAGAATTCCAGTGATCACACCTAATATGATTCGATTTTGGCTCATGAAAAATCCCAAGAATTTAAGGATTGTATGGCATGGTGAGCGGTAAGATCAAATTGAACAGGAACAAGCGATACATAATTATTCTCTAATGCCCATTCGTCAGTATCTTCTCCTTTATCCATATTGGTAAATTTGCCAGTAAGCCAGTAATAGTCTCTGCCATGAGGGTCTTGTCTATGGTCAAATTCTTCAACCCACTTTGCTCTTGCTTGCCTACATACTTTTATGCCTTTTATTTCATCTTTCGTTACATTAGGAATATTTACACTTATTAGAGTAGCTTTAGGCATACCATGATGAAAGACATTTTGAACGATTGTTTTCATATAAACTTTAGCAGCAGTAAAATCAGCATCCCAACTAAAATCAAGTAGGGAAAATCCTAGTGATGGAATTCCTTCAATTGCACCTTCCATTGCAGCACTCATGGTGCCACTGTATATTACATTGATGGATGAATTAGAGCCATGATTTATACCGCTAACTAGCAAATCTGGCTTGCGATGTAATACTTTATCTACGGCTAATTTTACACAATCAGCTGGAGTACCACTACAATGATAACTCTCTATTTCATCTCCAAATTGATTATTTTTAATCATTCTCAATGGTTTATTGATAGTTATGGCATGTCCCATTCCACTTTGAGGACTATCCGGAGCAACTACAACAACTTGACCAAAAGACGACATTACCTCAACCGTGGCTTTGATTCCTGGAGCAGTTATGCCATCGTCATTACAAACGAGTATGAGAGGTTTTTCTTGTTGTGACATGGGTGCGAAGGTAAATAATTTAGATTTTATAAATGAAACATTAATTGATAATTATATTATCTAAAAATATGATAATATATTGGTACTTTTGAAGCATTATATGCTGACAAACCTAAATGTACAAAATTTTGCCTTGATATCTGATGTTGAAATCATCTTCGGACGTGGCATGAATATTATTACTGGAGAGACAGGAGCAGGAAAATCAATTCTGATAGGTGCTTTAGGTCTTGTATTAGGCAAAAGAGCGGATAGTAGCTCTTTACGAAATAATCAAGAAAAGTGCATCATAGAAGCTGCATTTGATATTGAAAATTATCACCTCAAAACCATTTTTGATAAGAATGATTTAGACTATGACAACCATACCATTTTTAGGAGAGAAATTACTCCCGCTGGTAAAAGTAGATCATTTATTAATGATACTCCAGTAAATTTAAAGGTATTGCAAGAAATCGGATCAAAACTCATTGAGATTCATTCACAACGTGACAATGTTCAACTTTTTACTACTGATTTTCAATATAAGAGTTTGGATCTACTATCAGGGTGTCAAAATGATTTGGAGGAGTATACATTAAAGTTTCAAGGCTTTAAACGAGATAAAAATTTACTCAGGCAACTGAAAGAAGAAGAGGAAGAACATCAAAGAGAACAAGACTATAATCAATTTTTGTTCGATGAACTCAAATTGGCTGATTTAGAAAATGTTGATGAGGATGCTATGACTCAAGAACTAGAGTTGTTAGAAAATGCAGAACAATTAATTCAAACATACAGGGAGGCTGATCACCTTTTGCAATCCAGTGATTTATCCATTCTGAATCAATTACAAGAGTTAATGAGGCTCTTGGGAAGCCATAAACTTTCTGTTTTGAAAGATTTAGAAAGACGTATTAATTCTGTAATGATAGAACTTCAGGATATTGGTCTAGAAATTAATAATAATGCTCATAATACTCAAATTGATCCACTAAGGTTAGAGGAACTCAATGAGAGAAATAATCAATTGTTTGCACTTAAAAACAAGCACCGTAAATCATCTGCGGCGGATTTAAAGGAGTTATTCCTTTTACTAGAGGAAAAACTTGCTAATTCAAGTCAGTTGCAAAATCGAATAAATGAATTGGAAAATCAACTATCTAACGATGAAAGAAAGCTGAATGAATTAGCCAATACTTTGAGCGAAAAAAGAAATAAAAATTTAGTTAATGTGGAGTGTTCGATTAATAAATTGCTAGTCCAAATGGGTATGGAACATTCTATGGTGAAATATGAACTGACTCATGCCGATGAGCTTAATTTTTATGGTTGTAATCAGTTGAATGTTTTGTTGTCTTCAAATAAAGGGGAGTCTTTCCTTGATATTAAAAAAGCAGCATCAGGTGGAGAATTAGCTAGAATAAACTTGAGTTTTAAGCACATTTTATCTCAATATCTCCAAATGCCAACAAGTATTTTTGATGAAATTGATACTGGAGTGAGTGGGGAAGTAGCTAGAAAGGTAGGATCTGTAATGAAAAAAATGGCTAAGAATCAGCAACTGATTGTCATTACTCATTTGCCACAAATTGCTTCTATGGGTGATTATCACAAGTATGTTCACAAAACGGAGAAAAACAACTTGATCGAAACACAGGTTCGGAATTTAGATGGTGATGAACGGATTCATGAAATAGCTAAGATGATTAGTGGAGACGATTTAACTAAGCATGCTATTGAACAGAGTAAGATGCTTTTAAACTAATTATAGGTACTCCAATACCCTTTCCATTTTCATGCCACGGCTACCCTTCACCAAGATGGTTGTATCCTTATAATCTTTGGATTTTAGGTTTTCTCCAAGTGCTTTCATGGTTCCGTATGTTTCTAAACCACAGTTTGCAGAAACTTGATTGAAATGTTCACCCAAAAGATAAATCGATTCAAATTCAAATTGTTTTGCCCAAATCAATAAATCAAGATGTTCCTTTTCAGCTTGATCTCCCATTTCAAACATGTCACCTAAAATTAAAATTTGCTTTTCGTTGGACATTTTACTAAAATTTTCGATGGCAACTTGCATACTAGACGGATTGGCATTGTATGCATCCAACAAGATATGATTTGATCCCTTATGTATCCATTGTGAACGATTATTTTCAGGGATGTATGATTCAATTCCTTGCTTAATTTCCTCATTGTTTAATCCAAGATGATTTCCTACAGCCATTGCTGCAAGCAGATTATCTAGATTATAATCTCCCATGAGCGAAGATTTAATTTTTTTATTTTCCATTGAAATTTCAATGAAAGGAACAATAGATTGTATGGAGACATCTTTCTTGGAGTAGTATTGGGTTTTTTCAATGGATCTACTCATTCTTTTTAACCATTCGTCATCTTTATTTACAATTGCTACACCATTATTTTTGAGAAGATAGTGATATATTTCACTTTCTTCTTTTGCTACCGCTTCAAGTGAACCAAATCCTTCCAAATGCTCTTTACCAATATTCGTAATTAAACCATGTGTCGGGTCTGTTATTTTACATAACACTTCAATTTCGCCAGGGCTATTTGTGCCAAGTTCAATGATTGCTGCTTCACAATCGATTGGAATTTGAAGAAGTGTTATGGGAACTCCAATATGGTTGTTTAAATTACCTTGTGTGCAATATGCTCTATACTTTTGCTTTAAGACATTAATAATCAAGTTTTTAGTCGTGGTTTTTCCGTTACTTCCTCCAATGGCTATTATAGGTATATCAAAACATTTCCTATGAAAGTGTGCAAGATTTTGCATGTAAGTTAGCACGTCATCTACTAAAATGAGTCGATTGTCTTCTTCAATTTTTTCATCAACTACAGCGTAAGATGCTCCTTTTTTAATGGCTTCAATGGCAAATAAATTTCCATTAAAGTTTTCACCTCTAAGTGCAAAAAATATAGAATCCTCATGAATAGTTCGACTATCAGTTGTAAACTTAAAATTACATTCTGTAAAGAGTTTGTAAAATATTTCTATTTGCACTTTTATATCTTATTTGGTCTGCAACAAAAGTGTTAATTTAGTAGTCGATAAAAAAATACTCCTATGAGAAAGTTAGCATTTGTGTCCATTATTCTGATTTATTCATTGAAAATGAGTGCCCAATTGTTTGAAATTTCATTTGATCCAATTTTTAAAAGCCAAAGTGGTGAATTGATTTCCTTAGCACTAACAGGAGGTATGAATCAACCTCAATTTTCAAATATTGACTTTAATAATGATGGTAAATTAGACTTGTTTGCTTTCGATAGGAATGGCAATAGAGTGCTGACTTTCATAGCTAAATCAACTCATGGTAAAATTTCTTATGACTATGACCCAAAGTATGAAGAGTTGTTCCCTTCTGCTCAAGAGTTCATGCAATTGCATGATTACAATGGTGATAGTAAACCTGATTTATGGCTTTATACTGGAGATTCGGTGGTTTTATATCAAAATAATGGTCAAACAACACCAAGTTTTGACAAAATTAAGGGTTTATTTGCTTTTGATCGTGTAAATTATGTTCCGTTTAATCCATTTAAAAAATTAGCAGAGATAAAGGGGTGCTTGCCAGCAATTGTTGATGTAGATGGTGATTCAGATATTGATTTTGTAACTAATCTTAATGTAACAGGGTCACAAATGATATTTAACCGTAACACTACAGCTGATAGTAGTTTCCAATTGGGGAATATCAAATTTGACATTGTAGATAAATGCTACGGTGGTATTGATGAATACAATGGAGAGCTTATTGTCAATGCACCTTGTTACTTTTATGAGGCATACAAACAAAAGAAAAAACATACCGCTACCAAAACCATACTCTTATTTGATGAGGATGCTGATGGTGATTTAGATTTGTTGTTTGGCAGTTCTGAACGAGCTACAAACCCTATTTACTTTTTTAGAAATGGGAAAGTAGATTTAGACTACTATAAAGATACCTTCATTACCATAGACACTGCTTATTTTAATAATGAAATAGAATCCCTACTTCCTGTATCTCCTGCATTGTCTTATGTAGATGTTAATCTGGATGGAGTTAAAGATTTAATACTAAGTACTAATGAGGTAGATAAAACTTCTTATCCGATTATGGAAGCTAATAATTCAATTCTGCTTATTAATGAGGGATTATCAAATGATGTTGATTTCGTATATGAGCAGAATGATTTCTTGGTAGGGGATATGATTGATTATGGTTCTGGATGTTCTCCGACATTTGTAGATTTAGATGCTGACGGAGACCAAGATTTAATATTTGGGACAAGTGGAAATCATTTTCTTACTGGTGACACGAGTGATTTTCTTGTCTATTTTAAAAATGAAGGTTCTCCCGAGTTTGCAGATTTTCAATTAGTGAGTGATGATTTTCTTAATTTAAAATCCAAGCACATCAAAGGAATTATGCCAACATTTGCCGATATCGATGGAGATGGAGATATGGACTTATTTTTGGGCAAGATGGATGGTTCAATTAGCTACTATGAAAATAGTGGTGATGCAGAAAATCCAGCTTTTACACCTATAACTTCATTATATGAAGATATTCAGGTTGTGAATTATGCAGCTCCATATTTTGATGACATTAATAAAGACGGTATTTTAGATTTATTAGTGGGTAGTTATGATGGTACCATAGATTATTATCAAAATACTGGTTCATCATCAGAGCCAAACTTTAATTTAACGAAAGATACTTTTGGTGGAATAATAGTTAACGAATTAATCCGCACTTCTAAGCTTGGTTCTGATGGTCAAATTTATGATACCATGGTTTATCAAAATTATGGGTATAGTACTCCTGTGATACTTCACTGGGAGAATGATTCACGATGCATAGCGGTTGGTAATAATCAAGGTGTGATTAAAATTTATGAATTAAATAATGATTTGAATAGTGATTTTATTGAGATAGAAGATTACATGATTGAATCTCTCAGTCAGAATAGTTATGTAAAAGATTGGGGAAAAAGAACCAATCCATCTGCTACAGATTTAGATGGTGACGGGTGTCCAGATATGTTGATAGGAAATGATCGAGGAGGAATGAGTTTTGTCAAGGGTAATAAAAAGACAAATTCTATTCAAGGACTTGAAAAATTATCTTCATTTAAAGTCATTCCAAATCCTGCTAAGCATTATTTTAGGATTGAAACAAAAACAAATAAGCAAATTCATTACAGGATAACAGATGTTAGCGGAAGACTAATACGAGAGGACAGCACTTTCTCAGGAAATAGTATTCAAATGGAAAATTTTCCAGATGGTATTTATTTTGTTTCAATTGAAGATGGATTAAGAAATTACCAAGTTCAGAAGCTGATTCTATTAAAATTATAGTTGGTCTATTACACTTAATGGTCCTCCGCAATAAACGCTATGGCAAGTCTTACAGGCTTGAATAGAGGCATTGTAGTAATATTGTTGTGAGTCCTTACGATCAATTCCTTTGAGGGCTTCTAGATACTCAGGAACCATTCCTTTAAATGCAGCATCCTTATGCTCATCACGTGTAGCTTTTTGATTAGCTAAATCATAGAAACTTTGTGGTACATCATCAACAATTTCTCCTTTTGATAACAAACGTTTAGTTTCTTTACTCCACGAGACCATGTCTCGCATCATCTGAGAGAGTTCAGAGGGATGATACATATCTGCAGCTTCTGAGGATTGATTGTGCTTTGAACAAGCAACTATTCCTGCGACAATTACGATGATTATGGTTAATTTAAGCTTCATTTAATTAATAACTACTCCATTAGCAATGAATTGAAGCTTTAATTTAGGTGTGTTGATTTGGGCAATTTCATCATCAGTTGCATTTGCATCTTTTGCTAATTCAATTTGCTCTGTGACGGATAGTGAGTCAGAATAGGCCCAGCCAGAAATAATTGCTTCGTGGTTTGCACTGTTTTTTGGAACAAAGAATCCGTAATCTTTAAATTTTACGAGCATTTCATTGCCATCAACATCCATACTCATCCAGCATCCTTTAGCTTGACAAGCAGCGTTTATATTTCCAGTGACACTAGTAAATAGTGAATCTTTTCCTTCTAATGCTTTTATTAACTCTTTGCCAGATAGGGCAGAATTTTGATCCCATTCAGTATTGCCATAACTTCCATTGATAGAATTTGTCTGTTGGCATCCTATGATTGCAATGATGCTGAAAATGGTAAGTATCGTATTTTTCATGATTTATTTAAAATGTTGAATATTGATTAATTCGTTACAAAAAGAGTATTCATTTGGATCGTTAGATGCAACTATAATCATTTGATTTAGACAATAGTTATTAATGATTTCAAAGTACCATTGATTATTTTTAAGATCAAAATTAGTGCAAGGCTCGTCCAATAACAGAACAGGTGTATCAGTAAACAGTGCTAGAGTTAGTTTTACTTTATTAATTATACCGGAAGAAAGGTTGCTGTATTTTTTATGTCTAAAATTGCTTAGTCCAGATGTATTTAATTGCTCTTTAATTGATATTTTAGGTTTTTTGAATTGAAAATGAAAATCAAATAATTCTTGAATTGAATAATCGTTTAACAAATCCATTTCAGGACTGGAATAACTGATTTGATTGGATTGAATGATGTCACTAGAGTAGTTTATCTCTCCTTTGGTAGCAGATAATACTCCACCTATAATTTTAAGTAATGTGCTTTTCCCAGATGAGTTTTCTCCTATGATTGCATATTTATCTGTGTTTTTAAACTTATAAGTGAAATCACGAAACAGGATATCTCGATTAAAGCGTTTTGAAATTCCAATACAATCTATTTGAGTCATTATCTTGATATATACCCTTTCATTACTCCGCGATCGGAAGCCCTGATAAAACTGATAATTTCGTCTCTTTCTTGTGTCGCTGGCATTTCAGTTTCAATTTTAGTGAGTGCTTTTGCATTGTTCAGACCTCTTAAGTATAAGTTTCTGTAAATTTCTTGAATTTCAGCTATTTTTTCAGAGGTGAAACCTCTACGTCTTAATCCAATACTATTTACTCCCTCATAACTGAGAGGTTCTCTTGCAGCCTTGGTATAGGGAGGTACATCTTTCCTTACCAAACTTCCACCACTTATCATTACATGTGGGCCAATATTTACAAACTGGTGAACCGCAACTAGTCCACTCAAAATTGCATAGTCATGAATAATAACTTCACCTGCGATTTGAGAGCCATTTCCGATAATCACATTGTTCCCAACGATTGTATCGTGAGCAATATGAGAATAAGCCATCAATAAACAATTACTCCCAACTACAGTTTTGTTTTTTGCTGCGGTCCCTTTATTAATAGTTACGCATTCTCTGATAGTCGTATTGTCACCAATTTCAGTAGTAGTCTCCTCACCTTGGTATTTTAAGTCTTGTGGGATTGCGGAGATTACTGCACCGGGAAAAATTCTACAATTTTTGCCAATTCTTGCCCCCTCCATAATAGTGACATTAGAGCCAATCCATGTACCTTCACCAATTTCAACATTTTTATGGATTGTTACAAATGGTTCTATAACTACAGTGTCAGCAATTTTTGCACCTGGATTTACGTATGCTAATGGTTGAATCATTTTATCTGTTTTCTACTATTTGTGCCATCATGTTTGCTTCGGATACTAGTTTATTTCCAACATATGCTTCTCCTCTCATTATGCACAAACCCCTTCTAATTGGAGCGGTTAATGCCATTCGAATAACTAGGGTATCACCTGGAACAACTTTATCTTTGAATTTTGCGTTCTCAATTTTAACAAAATAAGTACTCCAGTTTTTTGGGTTTTCTTTGCCAGCTAGAGCTAAAATGCCTCCAGCTTGTGCCATTGCCTCAATTTGAAGAACGCCTGGCATGATTGGTTCATTGGGGAAATGACCTTGAAAGAAATATTGGTCTCCTGTAATATTTTTAACTGCAACAACTTCCTCTGGAGATATTTTCACTACTTTGTCAACCAGAAGAAAGGGGTGCTTATGTGGCAAAATATTTCCAATTTCCTGATGATTGTATAGCGGTGCAATATTTGGATCATAAATTGGAACATTTTCATTTTCTTTACGTGCTTTTTTAGAGGCGATATATGCCTTTTTAATTCTTTTAGCAAATTCTACATTCGCTGCATGTCCTGGACGAGCTGCTAATATTTGAGCTTTAAGAGGTACCCCTGCAAGAGCTAAATCTCCAACAATATCAAGCAATTTGTGACGTGCTGGCTCATTTTGAAATCTTAAATCAACATTGTTTAAGATGCCTTCCTTTTTTACTTCTATCTTGTCTTTATTAAATAACTTAGCTAGATTATCCATCTCACTATCATCAATTATACGATCCACAATTACAATAGCATTGTTGAGGTCTCCGCCTTTAATAAGATTATGTTCTACAAGGGTTTCCAATTCGTGTAAAAAGCAAAATGTCCTACAGCTAGATATTTCATCTTTGAATTCTTGAATATTAATAATTGAAGCATGTTGACTCCCTAATACAGGCGAATTATAGTCTACCATTACGGTCAATCTATAATCGTCTGCAGGCAGTGCCATCATTTCAACACCATTGCCATCTGAGTAGTTAATTCTTTTTGGTATCTCGAAATATTCACGTTCTTTTTTTTGTGTTTTTATACCAGCCTGAAGAAGTAGGTCAATAAACGGTCTGCTACTCCCATCCATAATTGGAGTTTCAGCTGCATTTAATTGTATCAAACAATTATCGATTTCTAATCCTGCAAGGGCAGCTAGTACGTGCTCAACAGTATGAACTTTAATACCTTTATCTTCTAAAGTGGTTCCTCTACTTGTATCAGATACCAAGTCACAATCTGCTTTGATGACAGGTTGATTTTCTTGATCTAATCGTTGAAAGGCATAACCGTGGTCTTCAGGTGCAGGAGCAAATGTTAAGGTAACATCATTACCTGTGTGTAATCCTACACCAGATATACTAATCGATTTTTTGATAGTAGTTTGTAGCTTATCCATTTTATGATTCTTCATTTTTCAGGATGTTTTCAAGTGTTTTAATTCTTTTTTCGAGTTTTGGAAGGTTTCTCCATAAAACTCTAGATTTCATTTCGTCTTTGAATGGTAGGTGAGGGGTGCCTGTATAAATCCCGCCAGGTTGCTTAATATCTTTATTAATGCCAGCTTGACCACCAATTTGGGTATTATCTGCAATAGTTAAATGTCCAGCAACTCCAACTTGTCCTGCCAATACACAGTTTGCACCAATTTTAGAACTACCTGCAATAGCAGCTTGTCCAGCTATAACTGTGTTTTCTCCAATTTTTACACCATGAGCAATTTGGACTAAATTATCTATTCTACATCCTTTGCCTATAATAGTACTCCCCATGTTAGCTCGGTCTATTGAAGTGTTACTTCCTACCTCTACATTATCATGGATGATAACATTACCTATTTGAGGAATTTTAATGTAAGTCCCATCTGGAAGTGGAGCATGACCAAAACCATCAGAACCAATGACAGCACCACTATGAATGATACAGTTATTACCAATAATTGAGTTATAATAAACAGCCACATTTGATCGAATAGAAGTGTTATTTCCTATGGTAGTATTTTCATAAACACTAGAATTTGCAAAAACCTTTGAGTTGTCACCAATGGTGACGTTTGACCCAATATATGCATGAGAACCAATATGACAATTTTTTCCAATTTTAGCTGTTGGCTCAATCACAGCAGTCGAGTGAATACCATGGTTAGGATCTTTGTAATCGAAATATTGAATAAGTATTTGACAAAAGGCAACATAAGGATGAGAACATCTGATAATTGTTAAATTATCGGGAATATCTTTTATAGAATCATCAACCAATACAATTCCAGCACTCGTGCTTTTGAGATGGTGTATGTACTTTTTATTGGATAAAAAACATAGACTGTTAGACGATGCATCTTCAATTTTAGCTACAGTGTTAACTTCTACAAATTGATTTCCTTTTACTGAACCATTAACTACTTCTGCTATTTTTTTTGCTGTTAACTTCAATATGACGCAAATTTAATCTAATTTCAAAGAGGTGATGTAATATTTGACTTGTGGTTTTTGGTCATTGGTGAGATTGTATATTTCAGAGGTCTCTGAAAGTTCTTTTAACTTTCCATTTTTCATACCAATTTTTAGACTATCACCTAGACTTGAATATGCATTATTAGTTAGTTCACCTGTTGTTACAAAAAAACTTGCCTCTGAATGATTGATTTGTAAGTATTTTGCTGTTTCATTGATTTTTTTGTCAATAAATTTACCCTCAATGGGGGTGTCGTATAATTCAATTTTAAGTAAGTTTCTGTTTATTAGCATTTTACTTAGTTTGGATAACGTTTTGTCGTTTGATTGTTGCCATAATTTAATTGCACTAAATATTTCGCTATCATCTAGATTACAAAAATTTTCGATAACAAGCTGATTAGAAAGATCTTCTTTTGAGAAGTTGTTTTCAAGAAAAAACTGAAGATAAGGACTAACTTTTAGAGATTTTTCACTGTTAATCAACACTTTAGCTCTTTTTAAAATGCTTAATAATAGTTCGTCAGCAGCAATCGAAGCTTTGTGAAGATAAACTTGCCAATACATAAATCTTCTTGCCATTAAAAATTTTTCGACAGAATAGATACCTTTTTGATCGATAATGAGTTGGTTATCTCGAACATTGAGCATTTGAATAATTCTCTCAATTCCTACTGTTCCCTCAGATACACCCGTATAAAAACTATCTCGTCTTAAATAGTCTAGCCTATCCATATCCATCTGACTACTAACAAGTTGGTGAAAAAATAAACGAGGATATTTATTTTCAAAAATTTGTATTGCTAGTGTTAAATGGCCATTCATTTTTTCGTTGATTTGATGCATCAAAAAACTACTAAGAATTTCATGATTTACATCATTTAGAATACTATGTTCTAGCGTATGCGAGAATGGACCGTGACCGATATCATGTAATAAAATAGCTAGTAGTACACCTATTTCTTCATCTCTAGTTATATCAATTTCTTTTGCTCTTAGACTTTTTATGGCAATTTGCATGAGGTGCATTGCACCGATTGCATGTTGAAATCGAGTATGTTGAGCTCCAGGATATACTAAGCTTGTAAGACCTAATTGCTTAATTCTTCGAAGTCTCTGGAATTCGGGGAGTTGGATGCAATCAAAAATGATATCGTGATGGATTGTTATAAATCCATATATCGGGTCGTTGATTATTTTCTTTTTATTCACGGGATGAAATAAAATATTATTTAAAGAGTTGAAATATTACTTGTTTTGCATGTGATAACTAATTGCAAAGTTAAAAATACTGAAAGTAATAAAATGAATAATATCAAAATACTCTGGGCAGATGATGAAATTGACCATTTGAGAGCCCATCTCTTATTTTTGGAAGAAAAAGGATATGATGTAAAAACTGTAAATAATGGGTTGGATGCAATTGATTCTGTTAGAGATAATCATTTTGATCTTGTTTTTTTGGATGAAAATATGCCGGGGATATCAGGGTTGGAAGCTCTAAAAGTTATAAAAGAACTAAAAAACAACATTCCTGTGGTGATGATAACTAAAAGTGAGGAAGATCATATTATGGAGGATGCTATTGGCAGCAAGATAGCAGATTACCTCATTAAGCCTGTAAATCCAAGACAGATTTTAAGTTCTATCAAAAAACTAACAGACAATAAACGTCTAGTGATGGAAAGTGTAACCCAAAGGTATCAACAAGATTTTAGGGCTATTGGTATGACTTTCATGGATCACATGGATTGGCCCAAATGGAAGGATACCTTTAAAAAGCTTGTATACTGGGAAACAGAAATGGCTAGTTCAGATGAAACAGGTATGGAGGACATACTCAAAACTCAAAAAATGGATGGCAATAGAGAGTTTAGTAAGTACATCGAAAAAAATTATCTCAACTTTATTCATTCCACTTCGCAAGATGAAGATTCACCTACTATGTCACATAATCTAATGAAACGTGGAATTTTACCTCAAAAGAAAAAGGGTGAACCTTTTTTCTTATTACTTCTAGATAACCTGAG
Organism: uncultured Bacteroidota bacterium; assembly: GCA_913043145.1. Taxonomy (GTDB): domain Bacteria; phylum Bacteroidota; class Bacteroidia; order NS11-12g; family UBA9320; genus UBA9320. The sequence goes on along the minus strand of CAJWLP010000022.1, from coordinate 3,270 downwards.
ATTTGATCAATGGAAAATAATTGAAGAAGAGATTAGTAATTACTACAAAATCGTCTTTGAAGATATTTATCTGAGCATACTTCCTACGACTACCCAATATGCAAGGAATGCTATATTTAGTGGTTTGATGCCTTTAGATATTGAAAAAAGGTTTGGGAATAAGTGGAGTAATGATGAAGATGAGGGAGGGAAAAATTTACATGAGGCTCATTTCCTAAATGACCAATTAAAACGTCTGAGAACAGGGTATGAATCGAAATATATAAAGGTTACTAATTTGAATAATGCAAAAGCAATGGTTGATCAACTTCCTAATCTTGTAAGGGAGGAATTTGTAACGATTGTATATAATTTTATTGACACACTTTCTCATGCACGTACGGACTCAAAAATCATGAGAGAACTTGCAGAGGATGAGGCAGCATATCGGGCTCTTACAAAGAGTTGGTTTCTCCACTCACCTTTGTTAGATGCCATTCGTTATTTGAGTAGTAAAAATGTAAAAATTGTGATAACCACTGACCATGGATCAGTGCACGTAGATAATCCAGTAAAAGTTCAAGGAGGTAAAGATGCCACTACCAATTTAAGGTATAAAACTGCTCGAAGGATTGATTACAATCCAAAAGAGGTATTTGCCATCAATGATCCTCATGATGCACTTTTACCGAAGCAACATATGTCAAGCTCATTTATATTTAGTAAAGAAAATGATTTCTTTGTGTATCCAAATAACTTAAACCACTATGCCAAATATTATAAAGATACATTCCAACATGGTGGTATTTCTATGGAAGAGATGCTCATTCCACTAATTACATTAGAATCTAAGTGAATTTTATAATTTCTGATAAGAATGATAGCCTATCTTCTGTAATCAATTTTATTGATCAAATCAGACTAGATCAGAGGAAGAATATTATCTTGCTGAGAGGAGACCTAGGTGCTGGGAAAACAACATTTGTTAAAGCCTATATGAATCACTTAGGTGGAGATAAAGATGAGGTAGATAGCCCTACATTTTCACTGTTAAATACATACTCTGTAAACAATCAAGATATTTATCACTTTGATTTGTATAGAATTCAATCACCCCAAGATATTGAGGATATTGGATTTATGGAATATATGGATTCTGGAAATTTGTGTTTTGTTGAATGGCCTGAAAAGATTGCAGAATTCTTACCCCAAAATCAAATCATTTTTGTTGATATCGTTGTATCTTTGAATGAATGCAGAAATTATACTATTTCTTAAGTGTCATTTTCTTTGCTTTAACGTCAAATGCTCAAGTTTTTAATCAGTCCATTTCAGATAAAATACAAAAAGTAGACTCTGTATTAAATCAACTTATTGCTTATGAAAATATTGGTACAAAGCCAACAGGTTCTCCTGCATTAGTAGAAACACTCCAATGGATTTCCAATAAATATAGATTTTATGGTTATAATCCTGTTATTGACACGTTTAAGTTAGGTAGTAACGAATCTTACAATATAATCATAGAAAAACAGGGTGCTAATCCAAGTCAATGGATAATTATAGGAGCACATTACGACTCTGTTGACGAAAGTCCTGGTGCAAACGATAATGGGTCTGGAGTTGTAGCAACACTTCAAATAGCACGCATAATTAAAGATTTAATTCCCAAAATAGGCGTTAGGATAATTAACTTCGGAGCAGAGGAACAAGGCTTTATTGGTTCGTCTCACTATGTGAAAAATACGCTCTTACCATCAGATTCTATTATATTAATGTTAAATCTAGATCAGTTGGGGGGAACGAAGGGAGAAGATAATAGTAAAATTTATTGTGAACGGGACGATGATACAAACCCTTCTTTCAATAATGCTATGTCTTCATTAATGACTGACACATTGTCTAATTTAATTTCTCTTTACACCAAACTTACTCCAGTTATTTCAGATGCATATTCTTCAGATTATGTTCCGTTTGAAAATGAGGGAATGATAATAACCGGTCTATATCAAGAAAGTGATTACAGTGACCATTATCATAAATCAACAGATTTAGTATCTAATATGGATGTTGATGCAACTGTTGAGGTAATCAAAGGAGCTTTGGCAGCAACGCTTTATTTTTCTGGAATGAATGGGTTTACAAGTGTGAATAAATTAGTCGATTATCATTACGAATTGATTCCTAATCCAGCAAATAATTACTTTACCATAACACATATTTCTAGTCCTGTTTTTGTTGAAATTTATGGCATGCAAGGAAGTTTAATTCACTCACAACAAGTTTGCCCAAATGAACAAATTGAACTATTTGATTTACCCAACGGTTTGTATACTGTTGGCATTTCAGACCATGTAAATAATTTAAAAATTCATACAAAGCTTATTATTGTACGATAGGTACCACAAAATCAGATGAAATACACATGTTGGGGAGCTGCCAAACAAGTAACAGGTAGCATGCATTTATTAGAATTGGATAGCGGATATAAAATTCTGGTGGATTGTGGTATTGATTACGAGGATAAAGATAACAGTGAGATTAATGCTCGTTTTCATTTCAACCCTCGAGATATCGATGTTCTTCTTCTAACTCATGCTCATATTGACCACAGTGGCAATATTCCAAATCTTGTCAAGCAGGGTTTTAAAGGTGAGATTATATGTACAGAACCTACTGCATTTTTGTTAGATAAGTTATGGATAGATTCTGTGAATATTCAAAATAATAACCATAATCGAAGACAAACTATTCGATTGTACGGATATAAAGAGGTAAAAGATGCCAATGAACAATTATTAACAGTTAATTTTAATCAAAATGTTTCTTTAAATAGCGAAGTTTCGTTCACATTCCATGAGGCTGGTCATATCATTGGAGCTGCAAGTATACGTATTCAGGTTATGGAAGGTGATACCTTTAAAACAATTGGTTTTACTGGCGATTTGGGTAATCCAGGAAGTAAGTTAATTGTAGATCCTAAACCAATGCAAGGGCTGAATTACTTGGTAACAGAGACTACTTATGGCAATAGGGAACATAAAGAAAAAAGATTACCGGAAGATGTTCTGATAGAATATGTTAAAAAAACATGCGTAGACCAAGAAGGACGTCTTATCATCCCTGCTTTTAGTGTTGGTAGAACCCAATCCATACTTTTTACATTAAAAAAATTATTCAACGAAGGTAAATTACCTCCAGTTCGAGTTTTTGCTGATAGCCCGCTTGCATTGGCTAGTTCGAATATTCACAATCGTTTTTCAGATTATTTAAATGATGAAGCAAAAAACT
>CAJWLP010000021.1 GCA_913043145.1 uncultured Bacteroidota bacterium | reverse complement strand
CACCTTGGCAAGGTGATGCTCTACCAGCTGAGCTACTTTCGCTTGATGTGTGAGCTTAATTTTCAAAGAACATTTCTTTTGTTTAATTAAGCGGCTGCAAAGATAATCTTGAAATCTAATCTCACAACGGATTAGATTATTTTTTCATTAATTCAATAATTAATTCTTTATCCTGTCTAGAACGAATCGATTGATATGATTTTTCAAGTTTTACTATTGAAAATTTTGAATGAAATAACCTATTATATTCTTCTGTATCACCACCAAAAGGTGGACCACCTTGAAATTCAATGGAGAAAAGAACGCCAAATAATTTGCCATTGGTATTTAACATGCGGTGTATTTTATCAGCATACTGGCTTCTTAGGTTGCGTTTAATTGCACAGAAAAAGGTTTGTTCAAGAATTAAATCAAACTTTTGATTCAGTTCAAAAAAGTCACCAATTAGATATTGGTCTGCGGGAAATTTGGGATTTTGAGATAAGAAACGTTCTTTGGCTTCTAGGGATAAATCAATTGCGAATACGTTGGAATAGCCATAGTTCCATAATTTACTTACTTCATAACCATTTCCAGCTCCAGGAATGAGTATTCTAGCAGATTTTTCGATATTATCCAGCACATAATCAATATGAATGGGATTAGCATATCCAATATCCCAGCCAGTATTATTTTCGATGTATCGGTTATTCCAATAATCTGAATCTAAATTAACTGTTGTCATTTTTACCCCGTTTAGGACCGTCAGATTTAACTTTTATGGGATATTGCTTTTTTGTTGGCGTATTTGACCTCGGGATAGAAATTGATCTAGAATTAGAATTATTCCTATTGGAGTTATCGTAATATCTTTTACTATCCAAGGATTTATACTTATTTGATGAGTTATTGTCTGATGGTGAACTGTGACTATATGTTTTGAATAGGTTGAATCGAATTCCAGCATTGATGAGTAAAATATCTGTTTTTACAGTTTGGTAGTTATCGTATTTAACTTCATTACTGCCAGTTTCTCTTACGATATCTTTTAATGGTAAGGTAGCTCCTTCATGACCGAATGTATATGTAATGCTTGACTCCAAATAGATGCTTTTGTTGAGTTTGTATGTGATTCCAACAGCACCACCATAATGAAATCGATTCGTATGAACCACACGTTCAGTTACAGAAGAAGCTTCGCGTTCTGGGTTATAATCAGGTTGGTTAAGTGACAAAACTTGATAAGTGGTGTAATTTCTATGTCCAGCAAGTAAGCTTAGGTAGGGTGAAACCTTTTGAAATTCATCAGCAAAATTGATTCGTCCCTCAGCAAATAAACCATACATACGATTTCTTGCTTCAATGTTAGCATCGCCAATGATTAGGGGACCATCGTCTTGAGCTAGATTAATTGACTGAAATTTTCTATTTTGCATGTGAGCAAAATCCATACGTGCACCAAGTTGAAAGTTGACAGGAGATTTATAAGGAAACTTTCTACTTAAATATGAAATATTGAGTCCAATACCATCATCATAGTCTATTTCTCCCAACTCACTTTGTGGGCATGCTAGATGAAGTCCAATTCCAATTGAGCCTTGGTTAACTTTTTTTTGAGCGAATCCAGGAGTGGATAGAAAGATGATTAGGGGAAGAATTAATTTTTTCATGTTAAACACTAGTTCAATTTTTATGCCATTATGAAAGTTTGGGATTGTTTCGATGTCTATCTTGGTCGCGTTTTGTTTTCTTTTCTAGATTTTTTGTGAGCGACTGTTCCAAATCTACTCCACATTGATTAGCTAGGCACATTAATACAAATAAAACATCCGCCATTTCATCACCTAAATCAATTGATTTATAGGACTCTTTGAAACTTTGTTCACCATATTTTCGAGACATAATTCTGGCAACTTCTCCAACTTCTTCCATTAAGACAGCAGTATTAGTAAGTGGGTCGAAGTAACGAACTCCGATGGTATTTATCCATTGGTCAATTTTTTTTTGGGCTTCTGTGATGGTCATTTTTATTTGATGATAAACAAATTTAACCAAAATGCTCAAAGGAAGATTTTTAGAAACTCCAACTATTTGATGCTGTATTGTAGGGGACAATAGAGAATTTAAAACCAGAACTGAATCCTTGCGTGTTGGATTGAGCTACAACATAGTAAAGCCCAAGTCTAAATCGTTCCCTCCCAATACGAAAAATTCGATTAATACCAGCAAATAATTCAGAATATTGGTAGTTTCTTTCTGGCACAATCAGTAATCCACCTCCAGCCATGGTCCGGATACCTGTCTTATTAATTAAGGGTACTTTACTTGTTAAGAATCCATTAAATTGATGAGTATAATGGGTCTCTAAAAAACCTCTAAATGTTGGGAAAGTACTATCAATCAGTTGATATGCAAACATTGGTGGCATTAAGAAATAGGGGTCTCCTCCACGTTGATATTTATAATCCATGATTTGTAGGTATGAAGTGTCTAGGAATGTTCCAAAGCGTGCCGAGTACTGAGATGTTCCGAAAATGCCAACCATGAATTTTTGAGTAATACCTAGTTCAATTTCTTTAAAATCGGTAATCGATCCACCTATGTTTGGTACAGCTTGTTTGTATGTCAATGAGAACGTCGGATATTTTGAGCCTAATACGATTTTTTGATTGGGCTCAGAAATATACAATTGTTTTGGTGTGTATGATATTCCAATTGCTATTCTAACATCAGAATTGATTTCAAAATTCTGTGGAACATTGTTGACAAATGTAGAATCAAAATCAGGGTTGAATTTAAAGTTATTCAGGGGTTTTCTTAGTGTATGACTTATACTATTAAACAAATAAAAACCATTTAATAACTCAGTGCTGTGAGTAAGATAAGTGTAGTCTTGTTCAAAAAAGTTTTGTCTATTAAATAGGTCGTTAAATGTGGCAAATTGATTGACAAAACCAAAATACTTTCCATAGTAAATTGATACTCGAGATAGTTTTTTGGGATTGTATATTGTTTCGATACTCAAGTTCCCTTTAATGTCATTATTTCTGAAACCATAATTTAATGTAGGGGATATAAAAATACTTTTTCGGTTTTCAAATCTTTTGTAGTAACTCAAGTTGTACTTTAATCTAAAACCTCCAATGGCCACAGGATCAATCATTTCAGCCATTGAGGCGAAGCTCCATTCTGTTTTTTTATCTCTGTTTATGTGCCCCATACCAGACCATACGGCCTTTAAGAATGTTATTTTATTGTAAGCTGAATCAATGGAGTCTAGGTATGCTTTACTTGTTCTTATTCGTTTTATACTGTCTTGCATTCGAATAAACTTATTCTCATCATAGGTAAGCGGAACCGGTCTAATTTTTGCCCAAAAGCTGGTGTCTTTTTCATAGGCATCATCAGCTGTTCTGGCCAATTCTGAATTGAAGAAACGTTTAGGATAAATACTATCAAACTTGTATTTAGAATATTTAGCGACACACTCTCCGTCAATGATTCTTGATCCATTTTTAATTTTCCAATTAAAGGTTTCACTGGTTAGAATTTTTATACTATCCTGAAAAGAGTAGTGTTGTTTTAATGAGAATTGGTCATATTCAATTAAAGATCTTTTGGGTAGGGTCAAATCAACGCTTTTAATTGTAAATAAGGAATCCCAAATTTCAAGTTGGCCTTTAAATAAGGCGTTCCCTAACTTGCGAGGAATGACTTGTATGGTGTAAACTTTTCTTTCTCCCTCAAATCTGGAACCTAATAATCTGAAACGATAGGATACAAATGCAGTATTGCTAATGGGAGATATATAGGCATTATCGCCCAATTTTTTTACTTTTATTAGGTTCTGATTAAAATCAAAATTGGCATCAGTTGTACTCAAATAAAATAATGATTGTTGATAGCCTAGCTTTTTAGCTGCATTTTTTTCTTCTTTAAATCCATTAGGTAATTTTATGTGCTGAACAAAGTCTCCCTCAAATAAATTTAGCTTGGGGGTTGAATCATTTTTGGATTCATTTGGGGATTCGTCGAGTTTTTTAACATTTTGTTGGTTATCCTGTTTCTTGAGACTTTTACTTATAGTTTTTTCAACACTTTTAACGTAAACATTTCGTTTTTGTGTAATGAATTGATTAGCGTAGGTCTCTTTATTTTCAATGACTTTTCTAATGATTTCATAACTTAAATCCTTCTTTTTATTAGAAATTTCAATTACACCTATTTCATTATCGATGGGTTTTAAAATGATATTTAGAACCTCATTTTTTTGAGCAGGTATATCTATTCGTTTTGGTTCATATCCAATGTGTGTGAAAGATAATCGGTGTAATCCTTCAATTAATGTAATTTCATATTGTCCGTTTTCGTTAGTGATTGTTCCGATTCCTAAATCTACTGCTCTTACATAGACACCAATCAGTGGCTCTTTAGATTCGTTGGTGACATATCCCTGAATCTTGAAATAATTTTGAGCTGGGGAGTTGGTAGTTAAAGTCGTAAAACTTATCACTATAAAAAAATTTATAAAGTTTTTCATATGGGTTTATATATAAGTACGATTTTCACCAAATAATGTTGCAAATAATATTTAGAAAACTTAATTAATTGAAATCTATTCGATTAATCTCTTTTTTGAAAGGACAAAAATTAGATTTGCACTTCATGAATAAAATACTACTTCTTATTTTGGATGGATGGGGTATCGGAAATAGGGATAATACAGATGCTATTTTCTCAGCAAAAACACCATTTATGGATAGTCTTGAGACTAAAGCATCAAGTGCTACTTTGCTAACATTTGGTGAAAATGTGGGGTTACCTCACGGACAAATGGGTAACTCAGAAGTAGGACATATGAATATTGGTGCTGGGCGTGTTGTATGGCAAATGTTGGTTCGCATTAACAAAGCTTTTGCTAATAAAACAATTCATGATTTGGAAGCTATTCAAAATTTAATCAAATTAGCTCAATCTGATCAGTCAAGAAAAATTCATTTAATGGGGTTGGTTAGTGATGGTGGAGTTCACAGTAGTTTAGACCATCTTTTGGGATTAACAGAATTATTTAAAGAATTAGGTTTGGATTATCGAGTATTTGTTCATGCATTTATGGATGGAAGAGACACTGACCCTAGAAGCGGTCAAGGTTTCATTGAAAAAGTTACAGAATCTTCTAAGTTTGGAAAAGCAAAATTAGCCACAATAATCGGACGTTATTATGCTATGGATCGTGATCAACGTTGGGAGAGAACAAAACTAGCTTATGATGCTCTTATACATGGTAAGGGTGATGTTTTTGAGGATTTCACAGAAGCCTTGCAGCATAATTACGACCATGGAGTTACAGATGAATTTATTAAACCGAGCATTTTGAATCAATCGGGTCAAATTTCGGATGATGATATTGTTTTAAGTTTTAATTTCAGGACGGATAGAGGGCGTCAGATAACTCGAGTACTAACACAAGTGGACATGCCTGATTTTGGTATGAAAACCCAAAATATTCGTTATTTCACCATGACCGAATACGACAAAACCTATAAAGATGTAAATGTTTTATTTCATACGAATGACTTGACTAATACATTGGGGGAGATTTTATCAAAAAATGGTAAAACTCAATTACGTGCTGCGGAGACCGAAAAATATCCTCATGTTACTTTTTTCTTCAATGGTGGTAGAGAGGAACCCTTCGAAGGGGAAGTACGCGTAATGGCTAATTCTCCTAAAGTGGCTACTTATGACTTACAACCTGAAATGAGTGCTCAAGAACTGACAAGTAAGGTAATTGAACATCTTAAAAGTAAACATCCTGATTTTGTGTGTGTAAACTATGCAAATCCAGACATGGTTGGACATACAGGAGTCTTTAGTGCTATTGAAGAGGCATGTGAAACAGTAGATGCATGTGCTGAAAATCTTGTTGAAATAGCCACACAAATGAACTATGAGATTTTAATAATTGCTGATCATGGAAATGCAGATAAAGCCATTAATGCTGATGGTAGTCCCAATACTGCTCATACAACGAATTTGGTGCCCGTATATCTTTTGAACAGTGATTTAGAGATGAACGACGGAAAGCTGGCAGATGTAGCTCCAACAATTTTGAGTTTAATAGGAATTGACCAACCACAAGAAATGGATGGTGTATCATTGCTTAAAAACAATTAGTCAACTTCACCATTAATAAATTTTAAATTTGTGTTATGGACTATAATATCATTATTGTATCGCTCTCGATTTGTATTGTTCTATCCTATTTCTTTAATGAAATAGCAAAACGTACTAATATCCCCTCTGTTTTAATGCTCATCGTAGCAGGAATTGTTCTAGGGCAAGTACTTAGGTTTTTTCCTCAATATAATGTTGATTTTTTTCCTAGTCTCAAGGTTTTAGGTACAATTGGCCTTATAATGATTGTACTTGAAGGTGCACTTGATCTTGAGCTCACAAAAGAAAAAAGTAGTTTAATTTGGAAGGCAACACTATTGGCTGTATTAGGTATATTGGGTAGTATATTATTTATCGCTCCGATATTTCATTTTTTGTTGAACATGGATATTGGATTGTCTTTGTTGTATGCCACTCCTTTGGCTGTTATATCGAGTGCTATTGTATTGCCAAGTGTCGTTGGTCTTAATGAATATGATAAAGAACTTTTAATTTATGAAAGTTGTATCTCAGATATTATTGGTATTATGGTTTTCAATCTTATACTTAGTATCATGCAAACTCAAGAAGTTAGGGGTTCTATCACTGATTTTAGTTTAGAGTTCTTGGTGACTATTGTGATCTCTTTTATCATTGGAATTGGATTGGTTTTGCTTTTTAAGTTTTTGAATGCTAAGGTTAAATTATTTTTTTTTATTTCCATTTTAATTTTGATTTATGCTCTGGGTAAAATGATGCACTTGAGCCCATTGGTTATGATTTTAATGTTTGGGTTGATTTTAAAGAATCATTCCCTTTTTTTTATTGGTCCACTAAAGAATTTGATGACCCGAATGGAATTCAAAAAAATGGAAATAGATTTTCATATTATCAGTAGAGAAACTGCATTCGTTTTGCGGACGTTTTTTTTCATTGTATTTGGACTAACTATTGACTTATTATCATTAATAAACTTTCAAGTATTAGTCATCAGTTTGATGGTTTTTATTGGTATTTATCTTGTACGTATTTTACTTCTAAAGGTATTCGCTAAACAGGGTACCCAAGTTCTTGAGTATGTAGCACCACGTGGCTTAATAACCATATTGTTATTTTACAGTATTCCAAAAGATCTTCTTTCAAATTCATTTCAACCCGGTGTGATACTGTGGGTTATTATTTTGACAAGTATCTACATGACATATGGTTTAATAAGGCATGCCACTGAGCCTTCAGAGCGTGAAGCTCAATAGCACCTTAAATCTTAGATATAGTTTCTCATAGCCCCTCGTGTATCTATTTTTGTTTTTAATGCGTTAATTTGTCACAACACTAATAGTTTTGTTAGCCAGGTTTCTTACAGTAATTTTTATAGTTATTCAATTCAACTGTTTTGCACAACTGTCTATAAATAAAAGTGTAAGAATTATACCTAATCGCGGAGATACGATTCAAATTGACTCCGGTTTTGTAGTAAACAATTCTATATCAGTAAATAAGTTTTCGGCAAATTCATACAAACAAATAAATAATAAACTCATTTGGTTGATTGAAGCTCCAAAAGATAGTGTTGAGGTCTCATACAAACGCTTGTATTTCCAAATACAATACCAAAACAAAAACAAAGAAAATATTTATAACATTTTTCAAGACAATCCCTTTAAATATAAACCTAATACAAATGAGATAAGACCTGCCTATGGTAAGCTTAATACAATGGGAAATATATCAAGAGGAATTGGACTAGGAAACACCCAAAATGTTGTAGTTAATTCAAATTTAAACTTACGATTAAATGGAAAATTAGCTGAGGATGTTGAGATTTTTGCAGTTATGAGTGATGAAAATAATCCAATTCAACCTGAGGGAAACACTCAACAAATTCAGGATTTTGATCAGGTTTATATTACACTTAAAAAGGATAGTATGGGTCTTACGTTTGGTGATTTTCTAATGAAAAGTCAAAGTAACTCATACTTTTTAAAATATTACAAGAAATCACGTGGGATACAATTTAATAACACTTCTAATCGAGGTGATTGGCGTATTAAAACAAATGCAGAAGTAGCAATTTCAAGAGGTAGGTTTGGAAGAAATAGAATTAATGGTATCGAGGGAAATAGTGGCCCATATCGTTTAAATGGAGAAAACGGTGAGAACTTCATTATTGTCATTGCAGGAACAGAGGTAGTATACCTTGATGGTAAGAAATTAAAGCGAGGAGAGGGAAATGATTATGTTATAAACTATAATACAGGTGAAATCACTTTCACACCTCAGATTTTAATTACTGCTTACAGTAGAATTGTTGTTGAATTTCAGTACGCTGATAGAAACTATGGCAGAACAGTTTCAAGTATTGGTGCTAACCTATCAAAAGGAAAATTCTCCTTTTATGCAAATGGTTTTAATGAGATGGATTTAAAATCTCAACCATTCTTACAAACCCTGTCTGACACTGTTGCCAAAATTGATGCACTTCGTATGTCAGGAGATCAATCAGCAATTTATAAAAATGCCCGAGTACAAGATCAATATAATCCTGATAGGATAATGTATATAAAGGAAATTGTTGGTATGCAAGAAATCTATGTTTATGCATCTGACCCATCAGTTAAAAGTGTTTTTTATGAGGTATTTTTCTCAAATGTTGGATATGGAAATGGAAGCTATACTCAGTCTGTTTCCGGAGCTAATGGTAAAGTATTTGAATATGTTGGATATGGTTTTGGGGATTATGAGCCATTTGAAGTTTTGGCCGCACCTAAGCGTTTAAATACAGCTAATTTAGGGTTTAGTATAACGGAAGACAATAGAAAAATAGGGTTGGAATATGTAATTAGTTCATTAGATAAAAATACTTTTTCATCGATTGATGATAACGATAATTTTGGGTCCGGTTTAAAATTATATCAGAAATCAAAGAGACCAATTAAAGATTCATCTATGTGGACTTTAAAAACGGATATTGATTATGAAATGATTACAAAAAACTTTGCTTTTGTTGAACGATATCGAGATGTTGAATTTGATAGAAATTGGAATAAGATTTTATCAAATCCTGCCTCGTCTATTCAGACCAGTCCAGCAATAGAACATATTGGTAATGTTTCACTAAATCTGTACAAATCAGATTATGATTTTGTAAATAACCAAACTGAAGTTTTTTATCGAAAAAATAATTTTAATGGGGTATCAAACAAGACAAATGGTGGATTTGTATGGAGAAACTGGAATGTTCGATCTAGTTTAGATATTTTACAATCAAAAACTAAGGAGGGTGACACTTTTTCTTTGAATAATCAATTTTACCGTTTTGCTTCAACTATTGATAAAACCTATAATAGATATGTTAGTGGAATTAATTTTATTTCTGAAGAATCACGTTTTGATAATAATGACTCAATAACACTTCAAAGCTATCAGTTTAGTTCTTTCGATGCATTCATAAAATCCAATGATACAAATAACCTTCAATATCAATTGAAAGTTGGTCAGCGTCTTGATAATCGTCCAAAAAATAACAGTTTTTCAAAAGCTACAGTTGGTCGTAACATCACTTTTGATACTAAATATGAAAAAAATCCATTTCAACGTGTTTCTTTTAATACTACATTGAGACAGTTAGAAGTTGATGATACAACACTAAGTTCAAAGGATATTGAAAATACATTACAGAGTAGGATAGAGCTTGATTTTCAATTGTTTCGTCGTTTTATTCGATCTAAAACCTTTTATCAAATTGGAACTGGTCAGGAGCAAAAAAGAGAGTTCCAATATCTTCAGGTTCAGGCTGGTAATGGTTTATATATTTGGAATGACTATGATTCCAATGGTTTAAAAACCTTAAACGAATTTGAGTTAGCATCTGAACTGGATAAGGCGAGGGCTGACTATATTAAAATATATACACCAGTGGCTGGATTTATAACAACGAATAGTACAAAAATTACTCAAACATTAGAGTTGAATCCTGTAGTATTTTTATCTAAGAATTCAAAAAAGAACTCACTGATAGGTAAATTAAATAGTTTTTCCAGTTTGATGATTGACAAGAAAGTTTTGCCACGAGTAGCTACTTTTTTGGTTAACCCTTTTAATGATAAAATAGGAGATACATCATTAATAAATCAGGCTCAAAATTTTAGGTCAACACTTTTCTATAACAGAGGTAATCCAAATTATAGTTTCGATTATACCTTTTTGTCAGGCACCTCAAAGATTTTACTTACCAATGGTTTTGATAGTCGAATATCAAATAGTCATGTTTTTAATTCTCGATTTTCATTGTCACAAATGATCACATTGAGTGTAAAAAGTATTATAGGTAATAAAACATATCTGAGCGAGTTTTTTGGTAATCGAAGTTACAATTATGATTTTTATGAATTTCAACCCAAATTACAGTTAATATTCGGAAGATCTCATCGTTTAGAGATGATATCTAAACTATTCGATGCTAAAAACTTATCTTCATATGGTGGAGAGACTACAAGAAATATCGAGATTGGTTGTGATTATAGGTATACTAAAGCATCGAAAGGTGTTTTAAATTTTGGGGTAAACTATATAGATGTTGATTATAACGGGGCGTCAAATTCAACACTTGGCTACGAACTATTAAGGGGGCTTCAAAATGGAGCTAATCTAACATGGAAGTTAAACTATCAACAAACCATGTCAAATAACATCCAAATTACAATTAGTTACGACGGAAGGTCGAGCGAAACATCCGATGTAATTCACATAGGAAGAATGGTTGCTAGATACCTTTTCTAGAACTAATTTCAAGAAATTAAATAGGTCCCGTCTTTTTCTAATCGTACTATTTTTTGTTTGTATAGATTTCCAAGAGCTTTTTTAAAGGCCTTTTTACTCATTCCAAATTCGCTTCGGATATCATCAGGACTGCTTTTATCTGTGTATTTAAAAAAGCCGTTTTCTTGCTTTAATTGGTCTAATACCGATTGAGTTGATTGGTCAATAACATTTCTGTACCCTTGAGGCTTTAGGATTAAATCAATTTTTCCATCTGATCTTATTTTTTTGACATATGCTTTTAGCTTATTACCAATAGAAATTTCTTGATCTATATCAGATTGAAAAACAAGTCCCTTGAATTGATTATTAACAATAGCATTTATTCCTAAATCTGATTTTTTATAAAATAAAGCTTCAACCTCGTCGCCTTCTTCCAAGTCAATACCTTCAGTAAAAACAAAGTCATCAATCATCGCAGAGGCAATCAGCCGGTCTGTTTGTTCATCTAACAAACAAAAAACGACATACCATTCACCAACCTCCATTTTAACTGGTTGTTCGCTGAAAGGAACTAAAAGCTGTTTTATCAAACCTATATCCATAAAAGCTCCAGCTCGATTGACATCCTTAACTTCTAAGAATGCAAATTTGTCAAGTTCTATGTGAGGTTTTATAGTTGTAGCGACTGGACGTTCTTCATTATCTAGATATACAAAAACTGATATTTCATCACCAAGTTTTAGGTTATCTGATACATAAACATTTGGGAGTAATACTTCCGTTCCATTGTCATCAATTAAATAACAGCCATTATCTGTGGTTCTAGCAGCTTTTAATCTATGGGTTTTCCCTATTTCCATTATGTGCAAAGGTAGGAATTCATTTATTGAATTCTTAAGTCCATTTAATAATGTGAGTTATTAGGGTGATTTTTCAATGTTTTCGAGTAACCCAACACATGAAAATTTATCGAAAACATGAATACCATGAGGAGCATCTTCCAATTCTTTTGTAAGGTCTTGTCCAGCCCAATGTTCATAGTGTTTTCCGTTTTTCCATAGCCTACTGTTGGTTACATCATAAACTTTATTTTGATATGAAACCCATATTTCTTGATGATCTTGACCGTTTCTTAGACTAAGCTGTCGTCTTGAAATTATAGGTAAATTAGTATTTTTAGTACTCACGGGTGTATTTTAGCCATCAATTTTATACAAATGCGGTTAAAAGTTCTCATAGTTTTTGTAATTGTTTACATTTTGTCAGCATTTGTTTGGCTTACGTTCTCGCTTCTAAATTACTCAAATACTGATTATCAGCTAAAAAATGATATTTTAAAAGCAGGGCTGAATGCATGTACACTTCAAGTAATTGAAAAAGCAAAAAATAATGAGTTAGGAAATACAGATTCAGTTTCATATCGACTTAAAAGACTTTCAATTGATATAAATGAAATGAAGTTGAATGAGTTTATAGAAGCTCAATTTAATAATAATTATATCGCTACTTATTCATTTATTAATGACAATATAAAGTTTGTAAGACTCGCTATAAATCCGCTTAAAATCGATGAATTAAAGCAAGAAAGATATCAACAACGGAATATTTGGTTATATCAAAGTGTGCTATTACTGTTTTTGGTAGGTGTGGGTATTTACGGAGTGTTTAGCAGCATTGAAAAAATATATAAGTTAAATAAACAACAGAATAATTTTTTACTCTCAGTTACTCATGAATTCAAAACACCAATAGCAGCAATAAGACTAATGCTTCAAACAAGTAAACATCCTAAAATTAATGAGGATAAACGATCAGAACTTGTTGATAATAGTATTCAAAGCACTCATAGATTAGAGGAATTGGCAGAAAATATGCTTACAGCTATGCAAATTGAAAGTAATGCTTATCAATATAATTTACTTACAGTTGATTATAGCAGTTTGATAAATAAGGTGATAGATAATCAGCAGATTAAAGGTGATATTACTGCACACATAGAGCCTAATATAAAGGTTAAAGGCGATGATTTCATACTGCGTATGGTGATAAATAATTTAATTGAAAATGCTTTTAAATACTCAAATAACCAGCCTATAGTAGTTTCTCTTGAAACAGACGCTAAATGGAAAAAGCTTTCTATAAAAGATCAAGGAATAGGTCTTAAAAAGGAAGATTTTAAACATATATTTAAGAAGTTTTATCGTGTTCAGGATGAAGAGACAAGGATTTCAAAGGGGACAGGTTTAGGTCTTTTTATTGTAAAACAAGCAGTAGAAAGACATTCTGGAAAGGTCTTTGTGAGAGCAAATAACGACAAAGGGGTGACTTTTACAATATTGTTGCCATGACATTCTTGTGACTAAAAAATGATTTTAATAATACATTTTTGTGTCAATCACTTAAGCCAAATTAATACGCCATGAAAAAACGAATTTTAGTTGTTGAAGATGAAAAGGATCTAGCTTCCACTATTAAACTTAACTTGGAGTTAGAAGATTTTCACCCCATAGTTGTTCATGATGGTTTAGATGCAATTGCCGCATTCAAAGAGCAGAGTTTTGACCTAGTAATATTAGACATTATGATTCCTTCAGTTAGTGGTATTGAAGTATGTGAAAATATTCGTTTGCAGGATTCAACAACACCTATCATGTTTTTGAGTGCCAAAGGTCGGTCTGAGGATAGGATATTAGGTCTTAAAAAAGGTGGGGATGATTATCTTACTAAACCATTTAATTTAGAAGAACTGATTTTGAGAATTGGTAATTTGATAACTCGCAATGAGACAAATTCTTCTAACTCAATAACCAGTTACAGTTTTGGGAATAATTCAGTGGATTTTGATAGTTATGAGGCTGTTGGTAAAAAAGGTAAGTTTACGTTAACTAATAAAGAATCCCTTTTATTAAAATTATTAATAGAAAATGAAGGTGAAGTGGTGAGTAGGGAGCGAATACTCCAAGCTGTTTGGGGATACCGTGTTTATCCTAGCACTCGAACTATAGATAACTTTGTTTTAGCCTTTAGAAGGTATTTTGAAGAAGATCAAAAGAACCCACAATTCTTTATCTCACTCAGAGGAGTGGGTTATAAGTTTATGAATCGGGCTTAATTAGTATTTTAAAAGTTAGTTGTTTATAACTTGATTGAATTCAAGTATTTTCAAGCTATTGCTTATTCTATCTTTGCTGCTTATCTATGCATCAGCAAATATTAATTATCGATTTTGGTTCACAATTTACGCAACTTATAGCTAGAAGAATTAGAGAGCTTAATATTTACTGTGAGATACATCCCTACAATAAACTACCTGATTTGACGAATCAAATTAAAGGTATTATTCTATCTGGTAGTCCATCTTCATGTACTGATATTAATGCACCTGTAGCAAATATTGATCTAATGAATCTTCATATTCCAGTATTAGGGTTATGTTATGGTGCACAGTATATGGTATCTTCCAACGGCGGAAAAGTTGAAAAATCTAAACATCGAGAATACGGAAGAGCAAATATTACTATTTCTAAGAGTGATTCACTTTTTAATGGAATCAATGATGGGAGTCAAGTATGGATGAGTCATGGAGACACAATATTAGAAATGCCAGGGAATACCTATGTCTTGGCAAAGACAGACACAATTCCAGTTGCAGCTTATCGGTTTAAAGATAAGGATATATATGCAGTTCAATTTCATCCTGAAGTAAGTCATAGCGTTGATGGTAAAATATTATTAGAAAACTTCACTAAAACTATTTGTGGATGTATAGGAGATTGGACTCCAGCTCACTTTGTATCCGAGAGTGTAGAGCATTTTAATAAATTAATTGGTTCTGATAAAGTTATCATGGGATTATCAGGTGGAGTAGATAGTTCTGTAGCAGCCTATATTCTTCACAGAGCTATTGGTGATAACTTGGTTGGAATATTTGTGAATAATGGGGTTCTGAGAAAAGATGAATATGAGGAAGTTTTAGATGCATACAAGGGATTAGGTCTTAATGTTATTGGTGTAGATGCTTCGGAAATGTTCATACAACGTCTAGATGGTATGTCTGATCCTGAAACCAAAAGAAAAATTATTGGAAATACTTTTATTGAGGTGTTTGATAATGAAGCAAATAAGATTAAAGATGCAAAATGGCTTGGTCAAGGTACTATTTACCCTGATGTAATTGAATCTGTCTCTGTAAATGGACCTTCAGCTACAATTAAATCACATCACAATGTTGGTGGTTTGCCTGAAGAAATGGAACTTCAGTTGGCTGAGCCACTTCGATTATTATTTAAGGACGAAGTTCGAAAAATTGGAGCAGAGCTTGGTGTTCCTGATTTGATATTAGAAAGACATCCTTTTCCAGGTCCAGGCTTAGCTATTCGAATTATTGGAGAAATAAATCAGAAAAATATTTCTACATTGCAAGAGGCAGATGCTATTTTTATAAACGAAATGAAAAAACAGGGCTTTTATCATAAAATTTGGCAGGCTGGGGCAATATTTTTACCCATTCAGTCCGTTGGTGTTATGGGAGATGAACGTACTTACGAAAATGTAATTGCATTAAGAGCTGTAACCTCTGTTGATGGAATGACTGCTGATTGGGCAGATTTACCCCATTCTTTTTTAGCATCTGTAAGCAATAAAATAATAAATCAAGTTAAAGGTATTAATCGTGTTGTATATGATATTAGTTCTAAGCCCCCTGCAACTATTGAGTGGGAGTAAATTCATAAGACTACTTATATTATCAATTTTGATTTCATACAATACGTATGCTAACTCTACAATATCGCAATATTTCCCCATTAATAAAGGAAGAATTTCATTGAATGCTATTAACAATGAAAGCAAAACTGAAAATTATGATTCACTTTATGAGATAACTTTCAGAGGAAAAAAAATTCTAGTTCCTCCTCATAAGAAATCTTTTAAAATAGCAGTTTTATTACCGTTTCATACTGACGCTATAAATAGTACAATAGATAAAAAGAGGGCCAATGTTATGTTGGAATATTATCAGGGAATCAAAACAGCCATAAAACAAATTGATAGTCTTGAATCAAAATTCATCATTTCCTTTCATGATACAGATAATGATACAAATCAACTTAAAAGTATTTTAGCTTCAAAAGATATCAAGGAAGCTGATTTAATTATTGGACCAACAAGTAAAAGACAAGTAGAGATAGCCAGTATCTATTGTAAAAAGAATAGAACTCCGTTATTTCTACCTATAACTAACTCGATCAGTTCTGATCATAATCCATATGTTTTCGATTTGAATCCATCAAATACTTTGAAGGCAAGAGAATTTTTGACCTATTTTAAGAGTCATCATAGTGATAAAAGTCTAGTCATTATAAGAGATAAAGGCTACTTTGATAGAACTTTTGGTAAAGCACTTGTCGCGGAGTGCAAACAACAGCAAATTTCTATTAAAATTGTTCCATATTCCACAAATACAGATTGGTCTAAAACTCTAAATGGAAACTCCTTAGTGATTCATACAACTCAGGATAAAATTAAATTGAACTATACTGTGACAGGCCTTCAGGCTTATCGTGATAACATAATACTAGTTGGTTCAGATAAATTATTAGATTTCAACGATGTTGATTACAATCAATGGGAAAAGCTCAATATTACTTTTTTGTCAGAAAATAAATCTCAAGTGGCTAATCCACGTTCAAATCAAATGAAGGTTGCTTACAGAATGGATTACCGTGATGATCCGTCTTGGTTTTCATATATGGGATATGATCATTTTCTATTTGCGTGTGAAATTTTAGATGCGTTTGGGAATTATTTTCCTCTTTTCATTGAAAACAAAGAAATTACCTATTCAAATACGAATTTTTCTATGAAAAGAACGGAGTCTACTTTTAAAAATCAGTATTTAGTGATATTTAGATTAGTTAATGGGCAGTTGACTATTGAAAATATTAAGTAATTTGAAGTATTTAAGGTCAAGATATTATTCTGCATTAGAACTTTTGAATGAGTATAGATATCCATCACCTTTTCATTTAGTTTCTAAACAGTTTTTTAAAGCACATAAAAAATTTGGCTCAAAGGATAGAAGAGCAATAGCTGACATCTGTTTTAATTACTTCAGGTTGGGCATTTCATTGCAATCGTATTCATTAAAAGAAGGGCTTTTAATTAGCTTATTTGCCTTAGAAATTGATAATATTCATGATTGGTATGAACTCTGTGATGAGTTAGAAATTGATGTAGATCAATCGAAAGACAAGTTAACAGATATCAAATCAATAATTGGTACGCCAATTTCCTTCTATAAAAATGGTTATTTGATGGAAGAATTTATTCATTATAATGACCCTATGAACTACCAATTCAGGCCAAAGAATTGGGCAAAAGATCACATGAGTCTTGAAACTGGAAAGTTAGGATTGCCGGGAGTAAAAGAACTGAAAATCAATCAGAAACTTACACCATTTGTTCAAGTTCAAGATTTATCATCCCAGTTTTTATGCAGTAATGTTTCAATTGAAGATCATGATAAAATTTGGGATTTATGCTGTGGAGCGGGGGGTAAGAGCTTAAATCTATGTAGTCTTAAAAAAGGAGAATTTTATTTAAGTGATATTAGACCTACCATACTAAAAAATGCAGAATATCGGATGAAAATGATGCATTACAAAGCTCATTATGCTGAGATGGATATGAGTATTACCAGGGAATTCATCAATTTCAAAAATAAGAAAGTAGATTCTCCATTTTTTGATACCATTATTGCTGATGTTCCATGCAGTGGGAGTGGTACTTGGTTTCGAACACCAGAGCATTTTATGAATTTTGATTACGAATCAATAGATGACTTTACTAGTCGGCAAAGAGCTATTATTGAAAGTGCATTTCCATTTTTAAAAATAGGAGGTGTTTTTCATTATATGACTTGCTCTGTCTTTGAAGATGAAAATTCTGGAATTAAGGAATGGGTAATGGATAATTTTTCAGTAAGCTTACAGCAAGAAATTATGTTTGATGGCATCCGTCACCGTTCTGATGGGATGTATTTAGCGAGTTTTATGAAGCTAAACTAGTTGCTTAAAATCCACGCTGCAATTTATAGGTTGATTACACAACAAGCAAATAGCCCTCGTTAAACATCTTACCATATTATTTAATACCAGCTTAGTGAAATCAATTGGTGTACTTTATGTTATTTGGTACGGCAGCAATCTACAAGTATTCAATGTTCATAGTAGAATAAAATTAGGTCTTGATCCTTATATTTTACGTTAGATTGTGCAAGAAACTCTGGTTGGTCTATTTTAAGCTGTTCTAAATCCTCAGTTTTGCATATTACAAATTTTGCACCAAGCCTTTCCATATAATAGTTAAATGGGCTTTTGTCTCTACTCATTTCTTCAGCGTTAAAAGTTGCACCATTTCTTCTTAGATATACTAATGAATGGTTGGGTTCAGGAACATAAGTGACAAAGACCAAGTCTTCTTTTTCTAAATAGGGTTCCACTTTATCTTTTGAGTTTTCTATCCATTTAAAAGGATATGGCTCAGGGTTTCCATTGATTTTCACTATCTCAGATATACGTTGAAAGTAACGAGTGTTTCCTTGAGAAAATGATACAAGTGCGAAGCATAGAGCTAAAATCATGCTTGTTCTTGGTTGAATATATTGAGAGAAATAAGCAATACATTTTAAACTAAGGAACAAAATAATTGGCATAAAACTGCCGATGAAGTAATAATCATGATTCATGTATTGAACTCCAAATAACAAGATAATTGATAGAAGTCCGAGAAAGATTAAATAAGTAAGCTTTAAGTCGTATTTATTAAGAACTGGTTTTTTGAAATTAATAATCAGGAATAAGATTAAAACACCAAAAAGTATTCGTTGGACACCATTAAAGTAATCAAATCGAAAACGTCTTGCTACATCAAAAATTGTGATAAACTCATCCCATGAACTAACAGGTATTGGGCTACTCAAAAATACAACAGAATATAATTCAATGTTTCGTTGATTTACCAGAAAGTAATCGTAATACGCTATAAATAAAACTATTGTGAAGAACGCAATTGTAGTAAATATTAATTTAAGGTTAATTTTTTTGATGTTATTCAAAAAGAAAATACCATAGAAGCTAATTAGATAAATTCCTGATGATGTTTTTATAAACATGGACAAGCCACTCAGCAATAGAATGATAAAAATGTATTTATTAAAATCCCTAAAATAAAAATAAAAAGCCCACAATAAGAGTGTTAAGGCCAGAATGTCTGGAAGGAAATTATATCCATAATAGATTAGTAAGGGAGAACTTAATAATCCGATAAATATAGCTGATCGATAGAGTATTTTTTCTTCATTTAAAACTTGAAATGATAAAAAAAACAGAGCTGTGAAGAATAATATAAAGTTGGTAATTTTAAATAAAAAGGGTAGCCATTCTTCGGGATATCCACTTTTAACAATCTGAGCCAGAGCATATTGAAATCCAGAAAATTCGACACCAACATTTCCATCCGGTGTTTTAAAGCTAAGTGTAGCAGGATCATTTAATGATTTACCATCTATATATCTTAGACAAACAGCAAGTCTATCTGCTTGAGCCCATTGGTGAATTCCACGAGGACCATCATTTGCTGTAGGATAGTAGGTTAAGAAAAAAGTTAGACTGAATAAAGCTATAAAACTGACAAATAGATATTGTTTTTTATTGATACTCACTCTTAGTTGGTTCAAAACTTCTCCAAAAATAAGTTGCTACATATTCTATCCAATAAAAAGCATGAAAACATCCATACGAAAACATCCAATTATGTCCTGCCACCATGTCAGCATTTATTTTTGGTCTGTTTATTGTTAAATAATTTTAAAAATAATTCAACATGCAAAAAGGAAAAGTTTCAGTAAATACGGAGAATATATTTCCCATTATTAAGAAATTTCTTTACACAGATAATGAGATATTCTTAAGAGAGTTAATTTCAAATGCAACAGATGCCACTAATAAATTAAGGGTACTAAGCCAGCGAGGTGAGGTGAAAGGTGATTTGGGTGAGTTAAAGATCACAGTTAAAATAGATGAAAAAAAGAATACGCTTACCATCAGTGACTCTGGAATTGGAATGACGGCAGAAGAGATAGATAAATACATCAATCAAATAGCATTTAGTGGTGCTGAGGAATTTGTTGAAAAATTTAAAGACACTAAAGAAGATGCTAATATCATTGGTCATTTTGGTTTAGGCTTTTATTCAAGTTTTATGGTTGCAGATAAGGTGGAGATTAATTCACTTAGTCATACTGATGGAGCTGAGCCTGCCAAGTGGACTTGTGAGGGAAGCACTGACTTCAAGATAACCAAGGGTAAAAGAAAAAAGCGAGGAACAGATATAATCCTCCATATCAATGAAGAAAGTAAGGACTTTTTGACACAGTGGAAGATTAATGAATTACTAAATAAGTATTGTAAGTTTTTGCCAGTACCTATTGAATTTGATAAAAAAACTATCAATGATACTGCTCCATTATGGAAAAAGAATCCAAGTGAACTGAAAGATGAGGATTATACCGACTTCTACAGCAAGTTATATCCTATGAGTGAGCCTCCATTATTTTGGATTCATTTGAATGTAGATTATCCGTTTAATCTAACAGGAGTACTTTACTTTCCAAAAATTAAAAAGGAGATAGATCCTAATCGAAACAAGATACAACTCTACAGCAATCAGGTATATGTGACGGATAATGTAGAAGATATTGTGCCAGAATATTTGATGTTACTCCATGGTGTTATTGATAGTCCAGACATTCCTTTGAATGTAAGTAGAAGTAGTCTTCAAGCTGACGGAGCAGTTAAAAAAATAACTAGTCATATTAGTAAAAAAGTCGCAGATAAATTAGCTGAACTTCACAAAGCAGATTTTGAAGATTACAAAGCTAAATGGCATAATATGAGCATTTTTGTTAAATATGGAATGCTCTCAGATGATAAGTTCTATGACCGTGCAAAGAAAATTTGCTTACTTCAAAATACAGATAAGGAGTATAATTCAATCGAGGAGTATATCGCAAAAATAGAGCCCAATCAAACGGATAAAGATGGTAATCGAGTTGCTTTGTATACTAATGATGCTGAAAAACAACATTCTTTTATAGAAGCTGCCAAGGATAAGGGATATGATGTCCTCTTGTTAGACGAAGTTATCGATAATCATTTTGTATCCAATTTGGAACAAAAGAATGAGAAATTCCAACTTAAACGCGTGGATGCTGAAACTGCAAGCAAGCTAATTGATAAAGACGAGAAGAATGAAAGTGTATTGAATGAGGATGACACCAATAAATTAAAAGATGCGTTTGAAGGAGTTATTGATAAAGAAAAATATACGATTAACCCAGAAGTTATGAGTCCATCGGATTCATTTATAACCATTACTCGAAGCGAGTGGGAACGAAGGATGAGTGAAATGGGCGGCATGGGAGGAATGCAGATGTTTGGTCAAATGCCAGAGAAGTATACTGTTGCAGTAAATACTAACCACCCATTAGCCTCCAAGGTATTAAAGTCCAAGGGGAATAAGCAGACTGAACTGTTGTCTCAAGCTATCAATCTAGCTAAATTATCTCAAAATTTACTTACAGGTAAAGAGCTGAGTGATTTCGTCAAAGCTCAGTATGCTAACTTATAAATAGTAGAAATCCAAAAGAGGAATGGCTTAGTCTATTGATTAAGCCATTTTTTTGTTTAATTCAATCAAAATTTAAAATGCATTAGTTGTGCTAACTTTGCATCAGACTTAATATGGCCATCAAAATAAAATCTCCCGAACAAATTGAGGGAATCAGAAAATCATCTCATCTTGCTGCAAAAGTGCTTAAACATTTGGAGCAATTTGTAGTAGCTGGTAATACCACAAAATATATAAATGATAAGGCTCTTGAGTTCATTACAGATCATGGTGCTAAGTCAGCTACTTTGGGATATAAATCCCACGGATCTCCAGCATTTAATGGAGCTATTTGTACTAGTCCAAACGAAGTGATTTGTCATGGGGTGCCTAACGATTATGTTTTAAAAGATGGCGATATTTTAAACATTGATGTTACAACCATTTTGAATGGTTATTTTGGAGATACCTGCAAGATGTACACGGTAGGTAAGGTATCCGAATCTGCACAAAATTTGATAGATGTTACTCGAGAATGCTTATCAATAGGAGTAAAGCAATGCAAACCCGGTAATCGATTTGGTAATATTGGATATGAAATTCAACAGTATGCAGAAGCTCAAGGATATGGTGTAGTATGGCAATTTTGTGGTCATGGAGTGGGTATCAAGTTTCACGAAGAGCCAGAAGTAAGCCATGTTGGGCAAAAAAATACAGGTAAACGAATGAAGCCAGGTATGATCTTTACCATCGAACCCATGATTAATGAAGGGGTTGCAGAATGTATTGTAGATCAAAAAGACGGTTGGACTGCCCGTACAAGAGATTATAAATTGTCAGCTCAATTTGAACATACCATATTAATTACGGAAGATGGCTGTGAATGTCTGACGGATGTATATGGTGAATATTAAAAATTAACGTTTATGCATGCCTTTCTTATTGAACGTTTAGCAAATGAATTGCATTATAAGATAGGAGGTGAGGATTTAGAAGAAGTATTCACTACATCAAAACAAGAAATTAATTTTGTGTTTGATGATTTCGCTCTGAAAATCAATTTTTTTGAAGGGCTATCTTTTTTTCAAACTCCCGAAATCAAAAAGCTACAAAAAAAGAATAGGCTTTCTATTTTTAAGTCTCTAGTTGGATGTAAAGTAACTGAAGTTAAAGTATATCCCTTCGATAGGAGTTTTGCCATTTATTTTAATAATCAGGAAATTCTAAGGTTTTATGGCTATGGAAAATTTAGTCAAATTACTCATTATAAAGTGGGTGAATGGCAGTCAAGTTTTCCAATTAAAAGCAAGCAAATACCTTTATTAGAAGATGTCAGAAATGTGAATTTATCTTGGTTGACAGAAGATGTAAAGGTTGAGGATTTAAAGTTTCTTGATTCCAGTCAGCAGATGTCTTTGATTGAAGGTGGTTTTAATGGAGCTTTGACTCAAAATAAAAAAAAATCCTTGATAGCTATTTATCATAAGTCATTGAATGACAGCTTATTTGTCAATAAAATGAATCAGAAATTTGAATTATATTTCGAAAAAAGGGGAGAGACTATTTCTTCTTTTGATTCAACCTTGCGTGCATGTGATCAGTTTGCACGATTGTATATTTCTAATCAAGTTTTCTTGCAAACAAAGTCCAAGCATTTGAATGCATTAAACAGAGAACGTCAACGAATTTTAAAACGATTAAAATCCGCTCAAATACAAATAAAACAATTGAGTGCATCAAAAAAGTATAAAGATAAAGCTGATTTAATCATGGCGAATCTATGGCAGATTAGAAAGGGAATGAGTGAGATTAATCTTCCTAGTTTTGATGGTAACGATCATATTCTCATTAAACTCAAAAAGGATCTTAGTCCGCAGGATAATGCAGAACGTTTATATTTAAAGGGAAAAAATGAGAAAATCAGGTTGAAATTTGCTAAGGATAATCTAGAACTTATTCAAGAAGAATTAGCAAATAAAACTAAGGAAATTGAACATTTTGAGCATATCGATGAATTGAGAGATTTACGAAAGATTACAAGTTCAAAACAAGTTAAACAAGTATTAAAATTACCTTATAGGGTTGTGGTAAATGATGGATTTGAGATTAGAATAGGGAAGGGAGCTAGAGAAAATGATGAACTACTACGAAATTATTCGACAAAGTATGATAAATGGTTGCATGCTAAAGATGTAAGTGGTAGTCATGTTATAATTCGAAATCCAGGAAACAAGGTTATTTCAGATTCAGTAATTGAGCGAGCTGCTCAATTAGCAGCATATTATTCAAAGGCTAAAAGTGAGGGTTTAGCAGCTGTGATTTGCTGTGATCGTAAATATGTTCGTAAGCCAAAAGGAGCTCATCCTGGCATGGTTAAAGTTGATCGTGAAGAAACTATTTTAGTAGAACCTCAGTTGTAGTATATTTTCTTAGACAATTAATGTGCATTGCATCGTGGGTATGCTAATAACTCGTATACTTTTGCAGGCTTTTAGAAAAACATGAAGAAATTCTTTAATCTGTTCGACTTTAGGCAGAAAGTAAACTATACTACAGAAGTTCTGTCTGGGTTAACAGTAGCTTTGGCACTTGTGCCTGAAGCAGTAGCTTTTGCCTTTGTTGCGGGTCTTCATCCTCTAACGGGACTATATGCAGCGTTTTCAATGGGTTTAATAACTTCAATTTTCGGAGGTAGGCCAGGTATGATATCAGGTGCGACAGGTGCCATTGCAATTGTGATAGTAGCATTGGCAAAATCTCATGGTGTTGAGTACATTTTTGCTACTGTAGTACTCGCTGGATTAATACAAATGATAGCTGGATTTTTGAGATTAGGTAAGTTTATACGATTAGTTCCTCAACCAGTGATGTTTGGTTTTGTCAATGGGTTAGCTATTGTCATCTTTATGGCTCAATTAGGGTCCTTTAAATCCACCAATATGAATGGAGTTTTTGATTGGATGACAGGTACTCCTTTATACACCATGTTGGGTTTAGTATTTTTAACGATGATAATTATTTGGGGTTTACCTAAAATCACGAAGGCATTCCCATCCTCTTTAGCAGCAATCATTATTGTTTTTGGATTGGTTAAGGTTTTTAATCTAGACACAACATTGGTAGGTGATATTGCAAAAATTGGTGGAGGTTTTCCGCCATTTCACATACCAGCTGTTTCAATGAATTTAGACACGATTTCTATCATTTTACCTTATGCCTTAATTGTCGCATCAGTAGGATTAGTTGAGAGTTTACTAACTCTAAACCTAATTGATGAAATTACAGAGACAAGAGGAAGTGGGAACAAGGAAGCAGTCGCACAAGGATTAGCCAATTTTATTACTGGTTTTTTTAGTGGAATGGGAGGTTGTGCTATGATAGGACAGAGTTTAATTAATATTAGTAACGGAGCAAGAGCACGATTTTCTGGGATTGTTGCATCAGTAATGCTTTTGATATTCATTGTTTTTGGTAGTAGTCTTATACAGCAAGTGCCAATTGCAGCACTTACAGGTTTAATGATAATGGTTGCTATTGGGACATTTGAGTGGGTCAGTGTAAGAGCATTAAATAAAATGCCCAAACATGACATTTTAGTAATGATTACAGTGATTTTAGTTACCATTTTTCTTCATAATCTTGCGTTAGCAGTTTTAATTGGTGTTGTCATATCTGCATTGGTTTTTGCATGGGAAAGTGCAAAACGTATTCGTGCTAGAAAATATATAGATGAAAATAATGTGAAGCATTATGAAATTTATGGACCTTTATTTTTTGCTTCAACGACAGTATTTGCACAAAAGTTTGATGTGATGAATGATCCAGATGAGATAATTATTGATTTTACTGAAAGTAAGATTGTTGATATGAGTGCTATTGAGGCCGTTAATAAGATTACGGAACGTTATTTAAAAGTAGGGAAGAAAGTCCATTTACGCCATTTGAGTGCAGATTGTAGAAATCTACTAGCTAACGCAGATAAGTTAATCGATGTAAATATTATGGAAGATCCAACCTATAAAGTAGCAGTAGATCGATAAGTATTAAAAAAATAAAGTCTTAGGTAATTCAGAATAAATAAAAAGTTAAATTTGCACGCCTTTGGCGGGGTAGCTCAGATGGTTAGAGCGTCGGATTCATAACCCGGAGGTCGGCAGTTCGATTCTGCTCCCCGCTACTTTTGAAAACTCCTTAACCCCTTATTTTGCTGGTATATTTCAAAAAGTAGGTTACATATAGGTAACAAGATTTTATTTTTTCTATTTTCTTGGTTATCAGTTATTTAGTTTGTTGATAATTTTCAATATGTGTTTTAGTTATTTTTGGAGACCACATTTATAGGATGGAATTGAAATTTAACTATAACTGGTCCTCTTGGAATGAAATTGATAGCGTATTGCAGTCAGCTTCAAATAAAGAGAAAGGTGATTTATTTGAACTTCTTACTAAATACTATTTTCTTCACTCTTTTCAGTATCAAAATTATTATGATAATGTTTGGTTAGGAAATGATATACCACATAAAGTTTTAGATGAACTTGGCTTACCAAAGCAAGATTTAGGAATAGATTTAATTGCTAAGTATGGTGATGAGTATCACGCCATACAATGTAAGTATCACGGAGATAATACTAAGTCTGTGACATATAATGAAGTTTCCACTTTTCTCTCTTTATATGCCTCTTCACCAAAACTTACTCAAGGTTTTATCTGCTCCACAGCTGACCATATATCAGCTAATTTGAACAAGGTAAATTCTAAACCTATCAGTTATCTACTTATAGATACTTGGGAAGGACTTAATGAGGATTTCTTCAGAACTGTCAGAAATACTGAGAATAACAAAACTTTCAATCCAAAACCATTTCTTCCTCGTACTCATCAAAGTAAAGCGATTAAATCAGCCAAAAAATATTTTAAGAATGAATCAAGGGGTAAGTTAATTTTCCCTTGTGGTTCTGGTAAGAGTTTAACTGGGTATTGGATTACAGAAGCCTTAAAATCTAAAAGAACTTTGGTGGCAGTTCCAAGTCTATCTCTAATTAAACAAACACTTGAGGTTTATTTACGTGAAGTTGTTGCAAATAATAAGAAAGTTAAATGGCTTTGCATATGCTCAGATGATGGTATAGGGAAAGGAGAGGATGTCTTATATAAAACTAATAATATTGGTGTCCCGTGTCATACTGACAGAGATTATATAAAGGGTTGGTTAAAAGAAAATTCAAATGAGGATATTGTAGTATTTACAACCTATCAAAGTGGTAAAATAATTTCTGACTTGTCAACCGAGCTAAATCTCAGCTTCGATGTCGGAATTTATGACGAAGCTCACAAGACCGTAGGACCAAAGAGTAAGCTTTTTAGTCATCTATTATTTGATTCAAATATTTCTGTTGAGAATAGAGTCTTTATGACAGCGACACAACGCTTCTACAGCGGTTCTAATGAAGATATTATGTCAATGGATGATATTGATATTTACGGTGATGTATTTGCTGAAATGAGCTTTAAAGAGGCTATTGAGACAGAACCTCAACTGCTTACTGACTACAAGGTAGTCACTATTGAAATTACAAAAAATGAAATCGCTTCATTCATCAAAGAAAATCACTTAGTATCGATGGACGAAAGATGGGGTGCGGAGACAGAGAGTAGGTCTTTAGCATCTATGATAGCACTCAGAAAGGCAATGAGTAAATTGCCTATTCATAATGCTGTTTCTTTTCATAGCTCTATTGCTAAAGCTAAAAGATGTAAAGAGATACAACCCTATATCGATTCAAGGTATGATTTTGAACCAATTGATACTTATACGGTATCTGGGAAAATACCCACTACAAAAAGGAATCAAATTGTAAATGAGTTTGCAAGTTCAAATAAGGCATTAATAACCAACTCAAGATGTCTCACTGAAGGCGTTGATGTCCCTAAGATTGACTGCATTATATTTTCAGATCCAAGAAAAAGTCAAGTTGATATTGTTCAAGCACTCGGTAGAGCGTTAAGAGTCAAGGAAGGTAAAGAATTCGGCTATGTCATTATACCAGTAATTTATGACGAGGAAACTAATGAAATTGATAATAAAAACTTCTCTGAGATTGTATCTATAGTTAGAG
>CAJWLP010000020.1 GCA_913043145.1 uncultured Bacteroidota bacterium | reverse complement strand
GAAATATCGTGCCGGTTCAAGTCCGGCCTCGGGTACCAAGCTTTAATAATATGAAAAAAAAGTGGTTTATAGCTTTATATAAAAGTAACGAAGTTAAAAGAGTAGAAGGTAATCTACTAAATCAAAATTTTGAGTATTATTTACCAAAAATAACATTAGAAAAGATTAACTCTAATCCCAAAGTGGAAGTACTATTTCCTGGATACATTTTTGTTAACACTTGTCTTGAAAATTACGCAGCTCTTAAATATACAAAGGGCATAAAAAATATTATAAAATTCGGAGATACTATTTCTTGTATGTCTAATGAAGAAATTAAAAGTATGCAAATGATAGAAGAGACATCAAAAATAAATCCAGTAATCCAAAAAATACTAATAGGTAATGATGCCCTTGTTTCAAAGGGTTCTTTAAAGGGAAACATGGTAAAAATTTGCTCACTTCCTTCTCAAGAAAGAGTTGACATCCTTATTAGTTTTCTTGGCTCTATGAGAAGAACCACTATCCCATTAAAAGATCTTATTTTTTGAAAATATTGTTTATTTAAAATACATAAACTATAATTTTCAATAGTTGAACGGTATTAATTAATCAAAGCAGTTAGTTAAAATCCGTGCGGTAGCTATTAAGTAAGTCCAATTATTTTTATATATGCAAATAGATACTGGAAAAAAATTATTAATTACCATGAGCAAATATAAAGGCATCTCAGAAGACCAATTAGATCTTATGCATATTATTGAAAGCGATTCTAATATAACTCAAAGACAAATAGCCAAAAAAACTGGTTTTAGTATAGGAAAGGTAAATTATTGTCTAAAAGCATTAATAGATATTGGATTTGTTAAATTAGATAACTTTACTAAATCAAACCAAAAATTAGGATACATATATATTTTAACTCCGAAGGGTATGCAGGAAAAAGCAGCCATTACTAGACAATTTATTATCAAAAAGAAACAAGAATACAATAAACTTAACACATATATTAGCTAACAATTTTTTTATGCAAGAAATAAATACCATAGAAGGCTCCAACGATTCTGATGTTGAAATAGATCTTCGAGAACTTTTTTATGTTCTATTATCAGGGAAATGGATTATTTTTTCTGTTACAGCTTTTGCATCGATTATTGGAGTTATTTACAGCCTTCTTTTACCTAATATATATGAATCTAAAGCTATACTGGTTCCAATGGATTCAACTAGCAGCATTTCTAAAGCTCTTGGCAGTTATAGTGGACTTGCAGGTCTTGCTGGGATAAGTCTACCTTCTGGCGGTGATGAGGGTAATTCTGCAAAAGCAATGCAAAAGATTAGCACCCTAAGTTTTTTTGAAAATCACATATTGATAAATATTCATCTGCCAGATCTTATGGCTGTTAAATCATGGGACCCTAAAACAAATACAGTAGATTTTGATGAGAATATTTACGACACGAGCACTAATGCTTGGGTTAGAGACTACTCTTATCCACAGCAAAAAGTCCCAAGTGCTCAAGAAAGCTTTTTAGTGTTTAAAACAAAACACATAACCATAAATGAAGATAAAAAAACTGGCTTTATCACCCTATCAATCAAGCACCAATCTCCATTTATAGCTAAGAAATGGGCTGAGTTAATTGTTAATGAGGTTAATAGTTATTATAGACAAAAAGATAAATTAGAATCAGAAAAGGCATTAAAATTTCTTAATCAGCAAATTTCAATGACTAGTTATTCTGAAATTAAGCAAGTTTTAGCAAAGCTACTCCAAGAAGAAACTAAAAAGTTAACCCTAATCGAAGCTAATCAATTTTACGTTTTTGATTACATTGACCCTCCTGCCCTAATGGAACTAAAATCAGAACCCAAACGAGCTTTAATTTGTATCTTAATGGCACTATTGGGTGGTATGTTAAGTGTCATATTAGTATTTATAATGCACTATGTTTTCAATAATAAAACTGTATAATTTTCAGCTTTAACAATTCTCACTTAAGATCTTAAAACCGGAGACAATTATGAATCAACAAAATCAGACAAAAGATTTCTTTAAAGGACATGCATCAGAATGGCAAATTAAAGCTTCTGATGAGGTATACCACACAATTAACGACAGGCACCGTGCTGCTCATCGCACACTATCTCAGTATGATAAAGGATCAACTCTTTTAGATGTTGGTTGCGGTACTGGCCAATTGGCAATTGAATCTGCTGAAAATGGATATGAGTCATTGGGTATAGATTTTGCAAGAGAAATGATCGATCAATGTAAGATTAATGCAACGGATTCTGAGTCAAAAGCTGAATTTGAAGTTGCATCAGTCTTTGATTATAGTCCAAAGAAGAAATTTGATGTTATTAGCGCAATGGGTTTCATAGAGTATATCTCATTGGATCAATTGGATGAATTTTTAGATTTTTGTTTTGTAAATACTACTGATAACGGTGCGGTCTCTATAGGTTCGCGTAATAGATTATTTAACGTAACAACATTTAATGATTACACTGAAATGGAAAAGAAGTTAGGCTCGTTAGAAGAGTTAATTGATGAATCAAGTATCTGTATTAGATCCACTAACACAAACGAGTATTTGGAATCTCTGCGTGGCTATGTTGGTTCAAATAGTCTTATTCAAAATGACACTCATCCTTTGACTGCAATTGGGGTAGAAACAAGATTTCAATTCACTCCAAGTGACTTAATGCAACGAATCGAAAGTCATGGGTTTAAAGTTACAAATATCTACCCAGTCAATTACCATGCTTTTCTTCCTATCATTAATGATAATAAAATTAAAACCCTTAGAAAGAAAATCTCTGACTTAATCTCAATCGAAGGTCAATCAGATTTTCGATATATCCCAAATTCTTCTTCGTTTGTTATTGAGGCTAAGAAGTGAAATGTGACATAGTGATGTATCACTATGTGAGACCCATCAAAGACTCTCCCTATCCAAATATTAAAGGGCTTGAGTTAAATGGATTTGAGAGGCAGTTGAAATATTTCTTAGAAGAAAAGACAGTTGTATCAACTAATGACATAGTTAATGCTGCTTTAGGCGATAATGTCTTACCAAGTGACAGTGTATGGCTTACATTTGATGATGGATACAAGGATCATTGTGAATTTGTGGCTCCCATCTTAGAAAAATATGGAGTTGACGCATCATTTTTTCCAGTGTCAGACTGCTATGAGAATAATCAGCTATTAGATGTGAATAAAATTCATTACATTCTGGCAACTATAGAAAATGATGCGTTGTTATTGAAACTTCTTTTTGATGAGATGTTGTCTGAGGGCTTGACTAAATCTGATTTCGATCATTTTTGGACTTCCATCAATAAGTCAAGCAGATACGATACAGAAGAAGTTATTTTTTTCAAGCGAATGTTGCAAGTAGATTTACCAATAGATGTGAGGAAAAGAATTCTCACTAATATATTTGAAAACGTAGTTGGAAGGTCCGAAAAAGAAGTATCAAGTGAGTTATACATGTCTAAAGATGATCTCATTTCATTACATCAGAGAGGGTTTCATATAGGGTCTCATACTGCATCACACATGTGGTTGAATAGACTGTCCACTGAAGATCAAGAAATAGAGATAAAGAAATCTATTAGTGCACTATGTGATATACGAGGCGATTTGGATAATTGGATAATGTGTTATCCATACGGTGGATATAATAAAGAAACCTTGTCTATTTTAGAAAAAACAGGTTGTGCACTTGCACTTACTACTAAAGTTGGGTCAGCTAATTTTTCCACTCAGAACAGATATGAGTTGTCTCGTTTTGATACAAAGGATTTTCCTCACTAGAAACTTTCAAATTAAATTCTCACTAACTAATAGAAACAGGGTCAGGGCCACAAAAAGATTTGCTTGCTTTCTGGTGGTTGAAACCACGGCGGCGCATTCATACTTCGCTGACAGAAAGGTCATTAACTGATTATCCGTCACGGATCAACCAATGAATATAATTAACAAAAAACTTTATACTTAAAAGTAGGAAACTGATATTATATTAGATACAAATTTTCGATCGAAAGCATGCGCTATATTTTCTTCACTCTTTTCGTTTAAAAAGTAATTTAGAATCAATACCAATCCAACTAAAAAAATTTAGAACCATTAGATAGATATTAATTAAATGTTGTATGTGAATTATGAATCTATACAGATTTACTTAACTTAATTTTAGAATCAGTATAAATATGATGAAAATAAAAATTTGTGTAATTGGTTTAGGCTATGTGGGTCTCCCACTTGCTGTTACTTTTTCAGAAAAATACAAAGTGATTGGTTATGATATCAATCAAAATAGAGTATCTGAATTAAAAAATGGTGTGGACAAAACTGATGAAGTAAGCCCTGATGTATTAAAAAATTTAGGAGAAAGTTTAGTATTTGTATCAAATAAGGATGCTATTAAAGACTGTAATATATATATTGTTACAGTTCCAACACCCATTGATGCAAATAACTTACCAAATTTAAATTTTTTAATTAGTGCTTCCCAGCTCGTTGGAAGTGTTTTGAAGGAAAATGATATTGTTATATATGAATCGACTGTATATCCTGGAGTTACAGAAGATGTATGTGTTCCAGAAATAGAAAAATATTCAGGTATGGTATTTAACAAAAGTTTTTATTGTGGATATTCACCTGAACGAATAAACCCGGGGGATAAGACTAATACAATAAAGAATATTTTAAAAGTGACGTCAGGTTCCACACCTGAAATTGCCAAGAAAATTGATGATTTATATAAAACAATAATTGACGCTGGAACTTATATGGCGCCTAGCATAAAGGTTGCTGAAGCTTCCAAAGTTATTGAAAATATCCAACGTGATGTAAATATAGCTCTAGTAAATGAGTTAGCTATTATATTTGATCGAATGGATATTGATACTCATGAAGTTCTTAGCGCTGCAGAAACTAAGTGGAACTTTATTAAGTTTTTACCTGGGCTTGTAGGAGGGCATTGCATTGGTGTAGATCCATATTATCTTAGTTATAAAGCAACAGATGTTGGTTATATACCTGATTTAATTTTGACTTCTAGAACAATAAATAATGGGATGAGTAAGCACATTGCTGAAAAAACAAAAAGTAAGATGATTGAGGCAGGTTTTGAAATCAAAGCATCTGAAATATTAGTTTTAGGTGCCACCTTTAAAGAAAATTGTCCTGATATGAGAAATACTAAGGTATTAGATATTGTAGACGAACTCTCTAGTTGTGGAGCTAATGTGGAGTTATATGATCCATGGGTAGAAAATAATATGATAGAACATAATAAATACAAGTTCTTGGAAGACCCATTAAGCCGCAATAAAACCTATGATGCAATAATAGTTGCAGTATCTCATGAATGCTTTAAAAAATATTCTAATGTGGAATATACGAAGCTATCTAATTCAAACGCTATAGTTATCGATATAAAAAATATCGTGGAAAACCCAACTTGGAAATTGTAGCAAAAGTTAAGCTGTCTCTTTTATGTCATATAAATATATTATAAGTTTGTTATGAGTGTATATATCATTGCAGAAATAGGGCAGGCACATGATGGCAGTCTAGGATCGGCTCATGCCTATATTGATGCTGTGGCTCATGCAAAAGTTGATGCAGTAAAATTTCAAACTCACATAGCTCATGCCGAATCAACTCGGCATGAGCAGTTCAGGGTAAAGGTTTTCCCTCAGGATGTTACACGTTATGACTATTGGAAACGAATGGAGTTTACCTTTCAGCAGTGGAGCGATTTAGCAGCTCACGCACAAGATGTAGGCTTGGAGTTTCTATCTACTCCATTCTCTATAGAAGCTGTTGAATTACTGCAAATGTTGGATGTTCCTGCCTTCAAAATAGGATCTGGAGATGTAAGTAATTTTGAATTGATAGATGAAATAATTGCGACTAAAAAACCAATTTTACTTTCTAGTGGCATGTCCAGTTATGATGAGCTAGATGATACGGTGGGAAGGATAACAACTGCGGGAAATAAGCTGTCTCTTTTTCAATGCACAACATCATATCCGTGCGATGCAAATGATATTGGATATAATGTTTTAGCTGAATTAAAGCAAAGGTATAAGTGTCCTGTTGGTTTGTCTGACCATTCAGGCACTATATTTCCTTCTATAGCAGCAGTAGCACTGGGCGCAGAGTTAATAGAGGTTCATTCAGTTTTTTCCAAGCAATCATTTGGTCCTGATACAAAAAGTTCTTTAGATATGACTGAACTTAAGCAACTTGTGGATGGTGTACGATTCGTTGAAAGAGGATTAGCTAATAGCATTAATAAGAACAAAGCCGCTGAGGAGCGAAAAGCTACCAAGGAATTGTTTTCGCGAAGTGCTTTTTACACAAAAGACATGAAAGCAGGATCAGTTTTTAGTAAAGATAGTTTTGCATTAAAAAAGCCAGGTGGTGGAATGGATGTTTCACACGCTAAGCAGTTGGTTGGGAAAACTCTCAAAGATGATAGAAACTTTGATGATTTTGTAAGTGTTGAAGACTTTTTATAAGAAATACTCTATCTTTTTAAAGGGGAAATTGAATGAATAAGAGAAAAGTATGTGTTGTTATTACGGCTAGACCTAGTTATTCAAGAATTAAGACCGCGTTGATTGCCATAAATAATCACCCTAAACTTGAGTTACAACTGGTTTTAGCTGGCTCATCCCTTCTTGATCGGTATGGTAGTGTTTTAAAAGTTATAGAATCTGATGGCTTCGTTATTACAGATAAAATTTATAATGTTATTGAAGGAGAATCACCAAGCTCAATGGCAAAAACTACTGGTCTGGGGATAATGGAACTGAGTACTACTTTTGAAAATATTAAGCCTGATGTGGTTGTAACAATTGCAGATCGCTTTGAAACAATAGCAACTTCGATCGCTGCCTCATACCAAAACATACCATTGGCTCATATTCAGGGTGGAGAGGTAACAGGAAATATTGACGAAAAAGTCCGGCATGCAAATACTAAACTTGCAGATATTCATCTAGTTGCAACTTCTGAAGCTCATGAACGGGTTTTGAGGCTAGGTGAATATCCTGAGAATATAACAACAACAGGATGTCCTTCTATGGATATCGCTAAAATTGTTTTAGAGGAACCAGATTTGGACTTTAACCCAATGACAAAATATGGTGGAGTAGGTGCTGATATCAAATGGGAAAGTGGATATATAGTTGTCATGCAACATCCAGTAACAAACGAATCAGAAAAATCAAGGGAGCACATTGAGTCAACGATTGAGGCAATCAAACAGTTAGATCTTCAAACATTTTGGTTTTGGCCAAACGTTGATGCCGGAAGCGATGGAACTGCTAAAGGAATGAGAGCTTTTAGGGAAAATCATGAACTTAACAATGTCCACTTTTTCAAAAATATGACCCCTGTAGATTTTCTGCGACTAGTTAAAAATTCAATGTGTCTCGTTGGCAACTCTAGTGTAGGGATTAGAGAGTGTGCATTTTTAGGAGTTCCCGTTGTGAATATTGGAACTAGACAGAACAGAAGGCAAAAATCGAAGAACGTAATCGAATGTGATTATAATATAGCTTCGATTAGTGATGCTATTAATAAACAGGTAAGTCGGTCTCACTATGAGCCAGATTATATCTATGGAGATGGTACGGCAGGTCAAGAAATCGCAGATGTATTGGCAACATGTGAGCTTAGGTTTCACAAAACCATTACATATTAGTTATTTTAATATAAGGTATCTTACTTATCTTAAAATTTTTTTATATGGAGAATTTAGCTGTTTATTTATATGTGGGTTTTAATTTTATTGAATATTATATTAAAGGAGGTAGTAGAAAATGTCATCAATTATAAAAGGTGATGCTGATGCATTCGATGCAAATTGGAAAGCTAGAGAGGAATCTAATTATACTCATTGGGTTCGTGGCGAAGTTGAAAACCAAATCCAGTTAGCGTTCAGGAACCACTGGACTTTATTTAGCGAGTTAATGGATAAAGAACCGCTTTACAATGGTGGAAAAAGAGTAATGGAAATTGGTTGTGGTCGTGGGAGCTTGTCCTGTTATTTTAGTGATGCTGGTTATGACTGCACCCTCGTAGATCTATCGGAAAAGGTTTTAGAAACTGCAGAGAAAATATTTTCAAAAAACCAGCTAGATGCAAAATTTTTGGTTGGAGATGCAAATGACCTTGACATAACTGATAATTCTTTTGATGTCATTTACTCGATTGGACTGCTGGAACACTTTGAGGATGTTGAAACAACCTTGAAGGAGCAAATGAGAGTCTTGGCTGATGGAGGTATCTGGTTTGGTTATATAGTCCCGAAGTATTCAAATAATGTCCAAAAAGATTATGCATGGATCAATGAAGTACTCAAAGGGTATCAAGAGAATCATGCTACTGAGCTAAACAAAGAAGAAATCTTTAGATCAGATCATGGTTCGGAAAGATATATCCCAATACTCGAAAGACTGGGTCTTAAAAATGTCCAAGCGAGTGGTGTATATCCATTGCCAATGATATCGCACTCAATTGATTTCCCATTCTCTTTAATGCCTAAAAAAAGTGAACTGGAACTTGTTCGACATTTCAAAAAAATATTAAATGAGAATCAAAAAAATACTGGAACACACCCTTGGCTTTGTAAAGAAGGCTATGGCAATGCTTTTTTAGTTTGGGGTGTAAAATAAGGATGTTCTATGAAGTTTTTAGTTATTATTCCAGCAAGAGGTGGCTCTAAAGGAATACCAAATAAAAATATTATTGATGTTTGTGGCAAACCGTTAATACAATATACGATTGATTCCGCCTTAAAACTTAAGGAGAGCAAGCTTGTCGAAAGAGTAATTGTATCAACTGATTGCCATAAAATTGCAGATATATCTGAATCTCTAGGTGCAGAAATCCCTTTTTTAAGGCCGTCATCAATCTCGAATGATAGTTCTAAGACAATCGATTCTATTATTCATGCACTATCCCATTATGAAAAATTAGGTTTTTTTTACGACGCTGTAATTATCTTGCAGCCGACTTCGCCCCTAAGGAATTATGAGGATCTAATGAACTCCCTTGATTTTTTTATTGCACAGCCATGTGATAGTTTGATATCAGCTTATAAGGAGGAGACCATCAACAGGTTGATTATGTATCATAAGAACGGTGATATAGCGCATCCTCTTGATAAGAATCATAACGTTGGTGTGAGGCGACAGGAACATGATTCAGTCTATATTAGAAATGGAGCCATTTATATTACTAAAACAGACTACATTAAAAAATCTAATAAGATAATTGCCACAACACCGCTGCTCTTTGAAATGAGTAAAACAAACTCAATTAATATCGATAGCTATAGCGACTTAGAATACCTGAGGAATTTTCTGTGAAAATTGGAATTCTTGAGCCCTCTGATTTTTCCAGTATCGCCATAGAAAAATTAGATAATATTGGACAGGTAAATAACTTTAGTGGTTCAGATTTAAATACATTTTTGAGTGATAAAGACATTCTATTCATTAGATTAGGTTATGCAATTTCTAAAGATTTTATTAGCATGGCTAAGAATTTGAAGTATCTATGTACACCGACTACAGGGTTAAATCATATTGACTTAAAAGAATGTAAAGCCCGAAATATTGAAGTTATTTCGCTAAAGGGTGAAACTGATTTTTTATCTACTATTAGAGCAACTCCTGAACACACAATCGGTTTGACAATATCTCTGTTAAGAAATTATAAACATTGTTTCTTATCAGATAATAATGAATCTTGGAATAGAGACAACTGTAAGGGTTTTGAGCTCTATAAAAATACCATTGGAATTGTTGGATTTGGTAGAGTAGGAAAATTACTTTCAAAATACTTTCAAGCGTTCGGTAGTTCCGTTTTCTTTTATGACACGAACGACTTAATTAAAGAAAAAAATAATGCTGTAAGGATTACTACGCTAGCTCAACTGATAGATATGTCAAATATTGTTATTTTATCTGCATCATATTCTAAGAGTAACCATGAATTTTTTAGCAAAAATTATATCGATTCCCTTAAAGGGAAGTATTTTATTAATACGGCAAGAGGCGAGTTGGTAGATGAGTTATATTTGATTGATAAGATTTCTGTCGGACACTTTAAAGGTGTGGCTTTAGATGTTCTTCAAAACGAACAGACTCAAAGTAATAAAGAAAAATTAATATCAGCATCGTTAAATGAGAATTGTATAATTACGCCCCATATTTCTGGGGCTACATATAGTTCAATGCATAAAACTGAGGAATTCATCGCATTGAAAATATGTAATTTAATCATGTGAAGGTGTGCATTATATTTAGATATAGCATTCTTTATTTATTTGCACAAAACAAAAGGCTAGATCGTGATTATTGCTCCGATATCCTTCTATTTACTTCACTCTTTGATTTCTAGGTAATCTAGTAAGAAAATCATATAAAAATATCTTTAGTCTTCAAATCCTCCAGTATACAGGTTAAAAACATTATTCTATGAAAACTAAAGATCTGATTTATAAAGCCTCCTATGTATTTGCTAACAATGGAATTCGACAGATTACTGCAGTACTTGTTAGTATTTTCATTGCAAATCTATATGGCCCGCAGGGACGTGGTGAGTATGTACTGTTTACTTCAATTACAGCGATTACGTCGATCATACTCTCGCTAGGTATTGTAAACTCTCTAGTCTATCAAATAAAACACAAGTTAATTTCAGTCAAACAAAGTGTTTATATCCTTATATCACACTTGATTGTAGGGGTTTTTATAAGCCTTGTTTCCATATTGGCGCTAATAAATTTTACGGACCTGCTTAGTTCAATTTATCGCTACGAGATATATCAATTAATAATCTTGTATTTGCTATACTTCTTAGTGACCCCATTAAGTTTATTTATTGCTGCATATCTACTTGCAATAGGTGATATAAGTGCCTATAGAAATTATATAATACTAAATTGTGTTGCAATTATATTTGGTTTCCTTTGCGTATATTTGGGTAAGGCCACTAAAGAAATCCATCCAGTAGTTATATTAGTTTTTGTTGATACGCTTGTTAATTTCTTAATAATAAAAAAGATAATATCTAATCAAATTATAAGCCCAATAAGGTATCACCAATTAAAAACAATATATTCATATGCGCTTAAGGGCTACATTGCTGGTTTATCTTCAATTATTTTGGGTCGGATAGAAAATTTAGCGATTCCCTTACTGTCAAATGTATACATTCTTGGAATATATTCAATAGCTAAAACATTTTATAATATTGTTATTACCATTCCCACTGCATTC
Organism: uncultured Bacteroidota bacterium; assembly: GCA_913043145.1. GTDB lineage: Bacteria > Bacteroidota > Bacteroidia > NS11-12g > UBA9320 > UBA9320. The sequence continues at coordinate 17,006 of CAJWLP010000020.1, read as the reverse complement.
TCTGGATATATTTTTGGAGTGTTTTGTGATAATGAGCGAAGTTTAAATATACAAATTTGTTTAAAAGTAATGGGTCTGATACTTATATTAGGCTTAGTATTTATAGTATTTAGCTTTTATTTCATTGATCACTTTTTGATTCTTGTATTTGGAAACGATTTTTCATCTGCTATATCTCCAGCTAAAATCTTGGTGATCTCAGCTATAGTATTTGGTGTATCAATGCCAATTAATAGCTTAATGTTTGCTATCGGAAAACCTAGTGTTCCATCAATTATAGGTGTTATAGGTATCACATCTATAATTATCATGATGTTTCTTTTAATTCCAAAATATTCAATAATGGGAGCTGCTTATTCGTCTTTATTTGGATCAGTAGCCATAACTATTATGAGATGTTCCTTCTTTATGAAATTTTTATTGAAAGAATATCGGTAAATAATTAACTTATAAAAAAAATGTATAGTAAGACAAGTGATAATAGTAGTATTTCAATTTTAATTGATGCACGGATATACGGATATCTGTTCTCACCGATAATTGCTTCATTGATAAATAGAGACATCAACGTAATTGTATTTGCGCCTAAATCTATCATAAAAAATGTAGAGCTTGATCTGCCCAAAAGCGATCTTATTGTTTATAAAGAACTAGATTCCATTTTAAAAAAAAATAGATTTAGATACCTCATTCATTTAATTGTGTTGTATTTTTTTACCCGTGAAGATTTTCTATTTAGATCTTTAAAACGATATGAAAATGCACGTGAAGAAGCGAGTCTATTTAAAAGAATGGTTTTGGGAACAGCAAAACGTTTTCCAAAGTTGCCTGATCATAAAGTAAACATAACCCTATCAAAACTATCGACTGCTTTTTTAAAAAATCCATTTGATTCAAGCACGGTACTAGTTGCGACCCAAAATTCTTGCCCACACCTTTTAGGCCTAAAATCCCAGAAAGTAGTAACAGTGATGGAGAGTTGGGATCATGCAGTTAAAAAGCCTAATGGATACGCTTCAGATATGGTGTTTGCCTGGAATTCCTCTTTGAGAGAAGATTGGATTACACACCAGCATGACCAGGTTGTGCATGTATTTTGGCCTTTAAAGCTGCGCTACGCAAGAAACATTGAGTTAGGTAAGGAGCTTTCATGTGATGTTATAGGTAAGCGGAAGCTTTGTGTTTATTGCGTGACAGCCACTCGAAGGTTTAGCCCACCTCTTATTATAAAGCTAGAAAAAAAATTAATTCAGGATTTAGCAAAAGCTGCAGAGTTAGCAGGCTGGGACTTGCTTCTTAAACCTCGACCAAATGGAGAGTTTGGCGAGTTCGATGATGTTTTAAAAAGATTTCCAAACACGCGAATTGGATCAATGCAGTCTCAAGAGGCTGATGCGCCTGCTAACTATTTCTTAGATGACGATTATAATGCATCGCGATTTTCAGAGGTATCTGGAGCTGAATTTATTATTAACGCATTTACAACGTTTGGTTTGGATGCGGCAGCTGCCAATTTACCAGTGTTGCAAATTGATATAAGAGAAGCTATCGGCTATAGTAACTCAACTTTCTACTATGAGAATGATCATATAAAGAAATATCTTTTAACTGAAAATTATGTTCTTAAGCTGACAGGTGATCTTGTCGATAACTTTACGGAATATTTATCAAATCCAAATAACTTTCCAGTTATGTATTCCAATGCATTGAACCGGTGGCTATTTACAGAAGAATCAGAAACCGAGGCTGTTGAACGCTTGATTGATGAGGTATTGGGGGATTAGGTTGCGTTTTAATATAAATATTAAAATACTAGAAATGGTTCCATTTGTAGTCATCTCTTTTGGTACTTTTGCTACAGTCCTCGCTTATAAAGGTATTGATTTTCTTTATTGGTTAGTATTTTTCCTAGCTGTTCTTGCACTTTTGTTATTTAAAAGACATAGATTAAATTTAGATATTAGCATTTTAATGAGTTTGTTTTTTTTTAATATTTGTATGCTTTTAATATCTTCAATAGTGTTTAATACTATGCCGGAGGATATCATAAAAGCTTTAGTGCATTATTTTCTGCCTTTTTCTTTTGGCATATTAATGATTTCGTCCAGAGTAAAAATTCTAGCTTCTTATTATGATTATTGGTACTTCCTTTTGTTGGTAATTACGTTTTTAGCTTATGTCCAATATTTTTTTAGTCCAACATTGTGGTCTTTGATTCCAACAGAAAGCTCCAAATTATTCGAATATTCCGAGAATCAACCATTTACATCCTACATGTTATATTTTAGGGCAACCTCAATATTAGGAAGCCCCCAAGTATGGGCAGCTTTTTCAGCTTTAAGTATTCTAGCATTAACAGCTTTTAGAGAAAAAAAAATAGGGCCTTTCGTCCTAGCTTTTTTATGGCTTGGAGCGTTTCTATCGGGTGGAAAAATTGCTGTTTTGATCTTTATTATGTATGCATTTTATATTTTTAGGGCGAGTTTTATAAACACTCTATATTTGGCTACTTTTTTTTTGACGGGATATCTTTTGTATATCTTTTTTTTCGAATTCGAGTTACCAAGAATTATTGAACATGTCACTGGACTTACAAGAATTTTTGAGGAAGAAGAAGATGGTAGGCTAAGTATATGGGCGAAAATATACTCTGATATGAATTGGTTTTTAGGAGGCGGACCTTCCTATATCAATAACTTAGATAGCAAAACTAACTTAGTTGCTGAAAGTTATATATTGCAGACGTGGGTTGAGCTAACGATAATATTTCCATTAACATTTATCTACCTTATAGTAAGGCAGGTGTATTATTATCATGATTCTTTGATCCATATTATTTTTTATGGTGCCGTTTTGGTATCAACCATATCTAGTCATGCATTTTCGCATCCTATATTCATAGTAATGTGGCCATTTTTGGTCAATCATTGCATAAATAAAAGTAGTTACGAAACCAACAAAGTTAAAAAAGGAAGTCTCATATGAAATATGCGTTAATAAACTGTTATTCGGACAATAATCGTGGCGATTTAGCAATTATTATTGCCACCATAAACTTGCTAAAAGAGCACGATCAAAATGCGGATATTACTGGAGTTTCAACTTATAACGCTTCTGACCCATTGTATTCTAGTGAGCATAAAATTCTTAATGACTATATTCCTGTTCTACCTTCAATTTTCGGTGTTGTTAATATAGGAAAAAGTCATTCTACTTTAATGAAAATAATCCGTTTTTTTTATGACACTATTAGAATTTGTATAAGTTTGCTTTTACCTAAAAAATTAATCAAGGTTATGTATACATCCAAAGAACGGACTACCATCGACCTTATCTGTAATTCTGATTATGTTATAAGCAAGGGAGGTAGCTTTATCTGTTCAGATCACAGTATACGATCACAGATTGCTCTAATTAGGCTTCTTTACATCTTTATCTTGTGCATCAAACTAGGAAAACCACCATTTATTCTGTGCCAATCTATAGGCCCTTACAGTGGTTTTATAACACGGTTTCTCACAAACTTAGTGCTGACAAGGTGCTCTGCAGTTGTGCTTAGAGAAGATGTTTGTATTGATTCATATGATTACATTAAGTTGCCAAACATAAGGTACGTTTCAACAGATATTGCGTTTTTTACTAAAAATATTGAATTACCTACTAATTTAATAATCCCAAATGATTGCATGTCTATTGGTATGACAATTAAGGATGTAGAAGCCAGTCTTAATCAAGATTATATAAATATGTTTGTTGATACAATTAATTATTGTGTTAGTAAGTATAACGCTAAAATATATATCTTTCCTCACGTGACAATAGATAATGATATCGATAATTCTTTTGAAGTTTATAAAAGGTTACCAGATGCTGTTAAACAGAATGTTGTTGTATTTGGAGATGACTACCATGCTTTACACCTTAAAAACATTTATAAAAAAATGACATTTTTCATTGGTACTCGTTTACATTCGACGATTTTCGCTTTAAGTGAAAATGTACCCTCGGTTTGCATTACCTATCATGGAACAAAAGCTCTTGGTGTTTTTAAAACTCTAGGTATGAAAGAGTATGTACTTATTCGCTACAGCGGTCGTGAATTAATTAATGTTTTTGATAAGTTAATCGAAAATAATTTTAAAATTAAAGATGATTTAATACATACCCTTTCATTGAAGAAAAATGATCTGATGATGGTGTTTAAAGAATTATTTAAAAAACTCTAGAGATAGGAAATTTGAGAAAAATAGTTTTTATTGCTGATGGGAGGTCTGATCATACGAAACGCTGGATTAAGTTTTTCGTAAATAATAGTGAAACCATCTTAATTTCAACCTATGACTGCGATCCTTTACCTGGAATTAAAACGATTGTGTTACCAGGGAAATTCCGTATGTCAAAGCAATTAATTTCAGATGAAGCCAATCAATTGAATCAGCGAAAACTGATGTCAAGGTTGTTAGCCTTCCTTCTCAGAGTTGAGTGGGCGGCTAAGTTATGGGGGCTGCTTAAGTTATTAGATTTATTCAAACAAAGTATTAGAGTTAAGTTCTTAATAAGACAAATTAATCCAGATGTTGTTCATGCGTTAAGGATTCCCAATGAAGGATATTTGGCTGCATTTTCAGGGCATAAACACTTCATAGTGAGCTCTTGGGGTTCGGATTTTATTGATACTGCAAAAAACAGCACTATTAATCGTATATTAACGAAAATAACTTTAAAAAAAACAGGTTCTTTTTTTTCAGATTGTCATAGGGATATCGACTTGGCTATTAAGCATGGCTTGAAGTTAGAAATACCTAGATTTGTTTTTCCTGGTAATGGTGGCGTCGACATGAATATATTTCACCCATCGAGTGAGCTATGTAGAACGCACAGTCTTTTATATTGTAGAGGCTTAAGTCGCGTAACATGTATTGAGACGCTAATAATTAGTTATAAAATGTTACAAGAAAATTTTAAAGATGTATCTCTAACGATTATGTCGCCAATTGTTACACATTCGCAACTCACTCACCTTTTAGATAAGCATAAAGTGCATAGAGCTAAAGTGAATTTATTAGATTTTTCTGGATCAAAAAAGTTGTCAGAGCTTATGAGAAACCACTCAATATTTGTTTCTCCCATGTTATCAGATGGACTTCCAAACAGTATGTTAGAAGCGATGTCATGTGGCATGGTACCAGTAATGAGTAATCTAACTTCAATTTCTGAAGTAATAACCAATAATGTTAATGGTTTTTTATTTGAAGCATCCTCTCATACTGAACTATATACAGCATTATGTAATGCCTTTCAAAACTTGGATTCGCCATTTCGTTTTGACAATATCAAACTAATAAATGATAAATTTAATTATGTTAACTGTATGGAAAAGGTTTCTAGAATATATGATGAGAAAAAATGACTGATTTTATTATTGATGAAATAAGTCAAGAAGAGTTGATGTTTGACTTAAAATCTAAGGGGCTTAGATTTGCCTATGTAGATAAATCTTGGTTAGATTTTATAATAGATGAAGTTGGTGGTGAATTTGTGGGGCTAAGTATTAAACACTCAAACGGAGAACTTCATTACTTTATTGGTATAGCTTTCAAAAAATATGGAGTTAGAATAATAGGATCACCATTTCCTGGATGGGGAACATCATATATGGGTATTATTGGTAATGGTAAGATTTCAGGATCACTAATTTCCAGTTTGCTCGGTTACTTATTTAACAAATTTCCAACGTCCTACTTTGAAATAATTTCTAAGCTAGAAGTTTCAGGAATATCAGAATTTAAAGGTTATGAAATTTCACAAGTTGACTCTCTTATCATTGATCTTAACAAAGGAATCGATGACTTATATAAAGATCTCAAAGGGGATTGCCGCACATTCTTGAGACAATTTGATTCTAAAGGCGGGGTTATTTCTGAGGAGTCCCCTGACTTGAACTTTGTTAACTTATTTTATAAACAATTATCTCAGGTTTTTGAGCGGCAGGGCATGGTGCCAACACATTCGTATAATCGTATAAAAAATATGTTGAATCATATTTCCACTAGTGAAATAGATCTGCTTTGTCTTAAAGCAAAAGATAACGATTCTAAGTCGATTGCATCCGCTATTTTTTTTGGACTTAATGATACATGCTACTACTGGGCTGGTGCGAGTACAACTTATGGTCAACAATTTAGGCCAAACGAATCGATGATTTGGTATGCTATTAAATATTTTGAGAAAAAGGGATATAAAACATTTGATATGATGGGTAATAGAGACTATAAATTAAAGTTCTCACCAAATAAAATATTTTACAGCAGAATAGTGGCAGCAAATCCAAAACTTTTGTATAAATTATATCGCTTATCATATAGAGCTTATTTGGTAATTAATCGGCTTAGAGGATTTAGTTTTTTGAAAAAATCTGATGATAAAATTTCTTCCAATCTCAATCTATTGGAGGTCTTGCCATATGAGTTTATGCATTATAAATCGGACGAATTAAACATCTACTCTAAAGCTAATATAGTCTACTTAAAAGGTAAAAATGATCGGCAAGTAACTTTGCCAATATCTTTTTTTAAGTCTCTGTTGTCAAAGTCTCGCTTACTTAGGCGTATATTACGCCTAGATAAGTGTTGCGTTGTCCCAACGGGTGATGGATACATAATATTTTGGCAAGGCTCTGTATATCATTGGTCTAATAAAGGTCATTTACAAAAGACTTTAACAATGATGAACTGCAGAAATCCAATGCATAATACTATTGCTGAGATTGATCCTGCTACGTTTATTTTTGGTGAGTATGGTCAACCTCACTCTGTTGGGAAAAAAATATATAAGACTATTGATGCTGGCCTTTCTTGGAAAGAAATATATAAATTTCAGCCAGACAAAATTCGACATGTGCACTGTTGCATCTGGGATAAGTATGAAGATCGCCTATGGACTTTTACTGGAGACGCAGACGGAGAATGTTATGTTATTAATTCTGACTCTGATTTTAAAGATTTAAAGTTTTTCGGAGATGGTTCTCAAACCTACAGGGCAACTGGAGCATTTATAGATAAACATTATGTGCATTGGATCATGGATAGTCCTTTGATTGAATCGCGGAGCGTGAGGCTTGATAAGAAAAGTGGGGAAATTATTCTTGGACAGTCCTTTCCTGGACCAGTGTATTACTATACCAAGACAGAAGATGGTGTACACTTGGTTTGCACTGCTCAGGAACCTGGCCCCTCCTTAACTGATAACAGTGTTCATGTTTTCGCAAGCAGGAAACTTAAAAAATGGGTGAAGATAGCTAGTTTTGAACACGATGGTCTAGACAAACGTATTTTTCGTTTCGGGGTAGGTGTATTTCCAGCAGGTACATATGCTAGCAATAATGTTGTCATTAGTTTTGATTCAGTTAAGAAGTATGACGGTAAAGCAGTGAGAGTAAATATTAAGGGTGTTTAATAATAATGTTAACTCACTCATCGATTTTTACGGATATGTAAATAACATGATTACTATAGTTCCCTCGCCAGTGAATACAGAAAAAAAGCAGGTCTTCATTGTAAACTTCATAACCTAGATCTACATATCAAACACTATTTAGCTAACTAAAGAGTTAGATAGTATAATAATTTTTTGCATATAGACTGTATAGCTTTGGCTTTAAACAAAAATAATGGTTGATTGAGTTAAAGGTTTTAATCTCAGATCAATTGAATAATGAGAAAAAATAAATGAATATATTTAATGATTCAACGCTCTTAATCACAGGAGGCACAGGCTCCTTTGGCAATGCAGTGCTCAAACGTCTGTTGGAATCTGGCCTGAAAGAGATTAGAATTTTCTCGCGCGATGAGAAGAAGCAAGATGATATGCGTAAATTATATCCACATCTAAAATTGAAGTTTTATATTGGCGATGTCCGTGACTATCGCTCTGTCTGGAATGTTACACGTGGGGTAGATTTTATTTTCCATGCAGCTGCATTAAAGCAAGTTCCTTCGTGTGAGTTTCACCCTATGGAGGCATTGAAAACCAATGTTTTAGGGACTGAGAATGTTCTTGAAGCTGCGATTCAAAATCAAGTGAAGCGTGTTGTATGTTTAAGCACAGACAAAGCTGTATATCCTATCAATGCAATGGGCATATCTAAGGCTATGATGGAAAAAGTAGTGGTGGCTATGTCTCGCAATGTAGATAAAAATAAAACTATTATTTGTGGGACGCGTTATGGCAACGTGATGGCTTCGCGTGGCTCTGTTATTCCTCTATTTATTGAACAAGTTCGAAATGGCCAAGCAATATCGATTACGGATCCTAACATGACACGCTTTATGATGACGCTTGAAGATGCTGTTGATTTGGTACTGTATGCATTTGAGTTTGGTAATAATGGTGATATTTTCGTACAAAAGGCTCCAGCAGCGACTTTAGATACTTTAGCAAAAGCACTTATTGGTTTAATGAATAAACCAGGACACCCGATTAATATTATTGGCACTCGTCATGGTGAAAAGCTTTATGAAGCTTTACTAAGTCGTGAAGAAATGTCTTGTGCTGAGGATTTGGGTGATTATTATCGTGTCCCACCTGACCTTCGAGATCTCAACTATGTAAAATATGTAGAAGAGGGCAATGATAATATAACTAGTTCAGAAGATTATAACTCTCATAATACTCAGCGATTAGATGTGCATGGTATGCAGCAGCTGTTATTGAAATTGAGCTTTATAAAGGCTATTGCAGCTGGTGAAAATGTTGCTATTGATGAATAGTATATGAAGATATTAATTACTGGTTCAAATGGTTTTGTTGGAAAAAATTTGAGCATGCATTTGTCTGAACGAAAAGAAATAGAAGTGGTTACATTTAATCGAGATGATAATCCAGTCTCATTGAATACAAAGCTTGATGGAGTCGATTTTATCTTTCATTTAGCAGGCGTAAACCGTCCCAAAAATATTGAAGAGTTTACTGTAGGTAATTCAGATTTAACTTCGAAATTATGCCAATCTATCATTCGAACAAAGCGACTGATTCCAACTGTTTATACTTCTTCGGTTCAAGCTGAGCAGGATAGCCCTTACGGTCATAGCAAAAAAAATTCTGAGAAGATTCTGATGGACTTCTCAGCTGTTTCGGGGTCCCCAGTATACATATTTAGATTACCGAATGTGTTTGGTAAGTGGTGTAAACCGAATTACAATTCGGTGGTTGCTACATTTTGCTACAATATCTCCCATGACCTACCAATTAAAATTCATGATTCTGCGGCCGTGATGCGGTTAGTTTATATCGACGATCTTGTAAAGCATTTTCTATCTATTATGGATGGTGCTTTGGTTGAACCAGGTTTTAATGATGTAAATCCAGTATACGAACTAACGGTTGGTGATTTAGCAAAAAAACTTAAATTATATAAGGATTCTCGTCAGAACTTACTTACTGAGCCTGTTGGCATTGGAATAGATAGAGTGCTATATTCTACTTATCTGAGCTACCTAGAGCCCGAAGTGTTTTCATATGAACTAACAAAACATAAAGACTCACGTGGTGTATTTGTTGAAATGCTAAAAACTAAGAATAGTGGCCAGTTTTCTTACTTTACTGCGCATCCAGGTATTACACGAGGAGGTCATTATCACCACACCAAGACTGAAAAATTTTTGGTTATACAGGGTTATGCTCTATTTAGATTTCGTCATATTATAAGCGATGAAATTTATGAAATAAAAATATCAGGTGATGCACCTAGTGTTGTGGAAACAGTTCCAGGCTGGACTCACGATATTACGAATATAGGTAAAGATGATTTGGTTGTTATGCTTTGGGCTAATGAGAATTTTGACCGTGAAAGTCCAGATACTTATTTAAAGCCACTGGAGCTTCCATTGCTTGAAGATTTATCACAGTGACAGATCCTATTTTTTTGTTGAATAATATTCTTAGGGAATATAAATGGTTTTAGTTACCGGAGGTGCTGGTTATATTGGTTCGCACACTTGCATCGAGTTGTTAGATGCAGGCTATGAATTATTGGTGCTAGATAATTTGTGTAATTCTTCAGTCGAGGCATTGAAGCGTGTAGAGAAAATTACGGGTAAAACAATTTTCTTTGTTGAAGGGGATATTTGTGATCAAGTTGTTTTACGCAATATATTCACTGAGTATGAAATTGATGCTGTAATGCATTTTGCAGGCTTAAAGTCTGTGGACGAGAGTGTTAAGCAGTCTTTATCTTATTACGATAATAATGTGACAGGCTCGATAATGTTATTTAAGGTTATGGCTGAGTTTGGATGCAAGCGTTTAGTGTTTAGTTCATCTGCAACTGTTTATGGTGAACCTGCAAGCCTTCCAATTCGTGAAGACTTTCCTTTGAGTGCTGCTAACCCCTATGGCTCGTCTAAGCTAATGATTGAAAATATTTTGCACGACCTTTATAGAAGCGATTATGGATGGGTAATTTACATTTTACGTTACTTCAACCCAATTGGAGCGCATGAATCTGGTTTAATTGGCGAAGATCCTAATGGAACTCCTAACAACTTAATACCATTTCTATCACAAGTGGCAGTGGGTCGACGTGAAAAGTTATTTGTTTTCGGTAATGATTATAATACTCCTGATGGCACTGGGATTCGCGATTATATTCATGTGGTTGATTTAGCAAAAGGGCATCTGAGCGCACTCAAAAAACTCAAAGAACCACAGGGTATATTTGTTGTAAATTTAGGTACGGGACAAGGTTATTCTGTCCTACAAATGGTTAAAGCCTTCGAGAATGCATCTGGGCGTGTTATTGCATATGAAGTGGTTGCGCGCAGACTTGGTGATGTGGCGCAATGCTTCGCTAATCCAAGTTATGCAAAGGAAGTTTTGGGCTGGCAAGCTGAGTTTGGTATTGACAAAATGTGCGATGATTCCTGGCGTTGGCAGAACCGAAATCCAAAAGGTTATAATGTTTAAGCAAATGAAAAAAATAAAAGTAGTCACAGTAGTAGGCACACGTCCTGAAATTATCCGCCTGGCTTGTGTTATTCAAAAGCTGGATGATCATTGTGAACATATTCTAGTGCATACTGGCCAGAATTATGATTATGAATTAAATGAAATTTTCTTTAACGATTTAGCTATTCGCAAACCAGACTATTTTTTAGGTGTCGCAGGCGGTTCTGCTGCAGAGACTATCGGAAATGTGATTATTGGTGTAGATAAGGTTTTAGAAGAAATAAATCCAGAAGCGATGTTAGTGCTAGGTGATACTAATAGTTGTATGGCTGTACTGTCTGCTAAGCGCAGAAAGATTCCAACTTTTCATATGGAGGCCGGCAATCGTTGTTTTGATCAGCGTGTGCCTGAAGAGATTAATCGCCGTTTAGTAGATCATATGGCAGATATTAATCTTACCTATAGTAGCATTGCTCGTGAATACCTTTTACGTGAAGGTTTGCCAGCAGATATGATTATTAAAACTGGTAGTCCTATGTTTGAGGTTTTGAATTCATGCCGCGAAGGCATTGAGTCTTCCGATGTGATAGAGCGATTAGGGTTACAAAAACATAAATTCTTTGTTGTCAGTGCTCACCGAGAAGAAAATGTAGATTCAGATAAAAATTTTTCAAATTTGGTAGAGTCTTTAAATACCATAGCTGAGACTTATCAAATGCCCGTTATTGTCTCTACTCATCCACGTACCCAAAAACGTGTAGATGCAATGGGAGTGCAATTTAATCCCCTGGTTCAGCTTTTGAAGCCATTAGGATTTAAAGATTATAATAAGCTGCAAGTGTCATCTAAAGCTACCCTCTCAGATAGTGGCACCATTAACGAAGAATCCTCGATTATGAATTTTCCTGCTTTGAATTTACGTGAAGCGCATGAAAGGCCTGAGGGTATGGAAGAAGCGGCAGTTATTATGGCTGGACTAGGCGTTGAACGAATCATGCAGGGCTTATCTATATTAGAGACCCAGCCAAGGGATGATGAGCGACTTATACGTCAAGTGTATGACTATTCTATCCCAAATGTTGCAGACAAGATTGTCCGTATTATTTATAGCTACACAGATTATGTAAATCGCGTGGTTTGGAAGAAATATTAAATATGTCGTAGCCGAAAGAAAAAAAGTTTGTTACTAATGCCGCAAAATATATCGTGCCCAAACATAATAGAAGCGACAGGGTGATATATCTTATTAAGGACTATAAAGCGGGGTTAGTATCCAAAAATACTATGTGTTGTTATGAGCTATATTCAATATATAAATAGAACAGATTGGTCAAAAATTATTAGTTGGAACTTATGAACGTACTTTTTTTATTTGCTCAGTATCCTGAAGCTATAGATGGTAGTAATTTACACAAAGATTTACCTGATGAGTTTTGTCGACACGGGCATAGTGTATTTGTAGCTGCCATAAGAGAGCGTCGAGTTAAAAAGGAAACAGGGGTATATCATGAAAATGGTCGCAGTGTTTTAAGAGTTAAAGTTGGAAACATGTTTGATGATGTTTCTAAAATAGAGAAAGCATTGGTTATGCTTTCAATGGATAGAAAGTTAGTAAATCAGATCAAAAAGTATTGGGGTGATGTAAAGTTTGACCTCATTGTTGCCAGCACTCCATGGACTGCTGGTTACAGACTAATCTCTCAATTAAAAATACACTTTAACTGTCCTACTTTTTTGATACTTTGGGACATTTTCCCTCAAAATGCCAAGGATTTGGGTTTAATAAGAAACCCTTTAATATTTAATTTTTTTAAATCAAGAGAGCTCAAAAGTCTCAAGAATTTTGATCATATAGGCTGCATGACTGAAGGGAATCTAAAATATATATCCAAACACTATTCGTTGATTAGGAAAAATAAGTTGTTAATTTTTCCTTTATGGGCTGACAAATCTGCTGTTAATAGAGATTTAATAAAAACAAGGCAAGAGCTTGGTTTCGATAACAATGATTTTATTTTAGTTTTTGGTGGAAATATGGGGCTACCCCAAAATTTATCCAATGTGATAAAACTAGCCAATGAAGTGAGGGCAGTTCATCAAGTTAAGTTTTTGTTTGTAGGTAAAGGTAGTGAAACGAACAAAATAAAAAAGTTAGCTAAGGAGTTGGAATTAACTAATGTAACCTTTCTAGATCATATAGAGCGAAGTGGCTATCAGGCTCTCATGATGACATGTGACGTAGGCCTTGTTAGCCTTAATCCAAAGTTTACGGTACCAAACTTCCCATCTAAAACTATGGATTATGTTAAATTTAACCTGCCGATATTGGCCTCATTAGATAAATGTGCATTGGCGGATTATGGAAATTTTATAGAAAATAAGGCAAAAATTGGTTTATGCTCTGATGCAGAAGACATAGTAAATTATAAGGAAAATTTACTCAGACTATATAACGATAAACATTTATATGCCCAGTTGGTTAATAATTGTCAGGAAACTTTTGAAAAAGAATTTAATATAAGAGACAATTATGACAAGATTATGGCGCTAATTTAAGATTTTAGGATTTTAGTATCAAAATTTACTTATTTTTATTTCAGCATTGTTTTGTTCTTCATTATGTGAAAAAAGGATTTAGGTTATGAATATATTTTATGAAAAAACTCTAAATAGTTTAAATAAAAGTGCTGCCTCGAATTCGCGACTTCGACAACACTTGAACATACATGATTCTTTTCAAGAGCCTTGTCAAAGGCTCTTTAATGCAGTGCATGTGGGAAGTTATATTCAACCGCACAGACATTTATTGGACTCTAAAAAAGAGTTGCTGTTGGCTGTTAAAGGCAAATTTGCTTTAATTAAGTTCTCACACATTGGCGACTTTAAAAGTTTTACTATCTTTGGATCTGAAAAATACTGCCATAGTGAAGACTCATCATATGGGGTAGAGATTCCTTCTGAGTGCTGGCATACGGTTATATCACTGGTAGAGGGGTCTGTTCTTCTGGAGGTGAAAGAAGGTCCGTTTATTCCAGATTTAGCCAAAGAACTTGCATCTTGGGCTCCTTCAGCTGGGTCCTCTGCAGTGGATGATTATGTATGCTCACTCTATGCTTATTGTGGCTTTGGGTCCTAAAACATTGTTTGATTGTGCTTTGTATGCTTTATAGATGAATCCGGAAAAAAAATGTGACTATATTTGAAGGAAATAATTAGATGGAAATTAATCGTTTAATAGAGGGTACTCTGGCCCTAAGTCGAGAAATCTTTGGATCTGATTTCATTCCTCTTCATCGACCTGTATTCGAAGGTAATGAGCGTCAATACTTAATTAATTGTATCGATTCGAACTTTGTATCCTCGGTTGGTGTGAAGGTGACTGAATTCGAAGAAAAAGTGGCCAAATTCACAGGAGCTAAGTATGCAGTGGCCACTGTTAACGGAACTGCCGCTCTTCATGTGGCCATCGAGCTCGCTGGAGTAAAGCCTGGTGACGAGATAATATCTCAGGCCGTTACTTTTATTGCTACATGCAACGCAATTAGCTATGCAGGAGCTGAGCCGCTTTTTGTTGATGTAGATGTCGATACGATGGGCCTTAGTCCGGTGGCGTTAAAACGCTTCCTAGAAGAAAATGCTGAGAAAAGGACGAGTGGAACCTTCAATAAAACCTCAGGAAAAAAAATATCTGCTTGTATTCCCATGCATACTTTTGGATTTCCCTGTCGAATCGCCGAAATTGCTGAGATTTGTGCCGATTGGGACATTGCTTTGATAGAGGACGCTGCTGAATCCCTCGGTAGTTATGTAGGCAGTTGTCATACCGGTACCTTTGCCTCTATGGCCACACTTAGTTTTAATGGGAATAAGGTCATAACGACAGGTGGAGGAGGCATGATTATTACTAATGACTCTGAACTGGCTAAGCGTGCGAAGTATATTACGACCACCGCAAAGGTTCCGCATCCATACGAGTTTGTGCATGATCAAATAGGTTATAATTATCGTATGCCTAATTTAAATGCAGCCTTAGGTTGTGCTCAAATGGAGCGTCTAGAAGAATTTTTGACGATAAAAACTCAGCTAGCTGATCAATGGGATGCTTTTTTCAGTAAGAGAGGTGCTGACTTTGTTAAGGCGATTGAAGGAAATAAGGCAAATCACTGGCTAAATACAATAATTTTAGATTCTAGAGAAGATCGCGATAAATTCTTAAAGATTACTAATGATAACGATATTATGACTCGTCCAATTTGGACGCTGATGTCAAAGTTGCCGATGTTTAAAGATTGTCAAACAGATGGCCTTGAAAACTCTATTTGGTTAGAAGATCGAGTGGTGAATATACCCTCAAGCATTCCTGATGGAGCCTTAAAAAAACTTAGTAACTAAGTATTATTATGAATATATTAAAATTGATTGGTCGAACGGCACCACTATTTGATGACGACATTTTTAGTCGCAGAAAAGAACTAGAAGAGCTGGTTTCAAATGGCCGGTTTTTGGTGATAGGTGGTGCGGGCTCCATAGGGCAAGCTGTTACACGAGAAATATTTAAGAGGAATCCTCTTGCACTTCATGTTGTTGATATCAGTGAAAACAATATGGTGGAACTTGTAAGAGATATTCGGAGCACTCTTGGCTATATTGAGGGTGATTTTCGCACCTTCGCACTTGATTGCGGTAGTAACGAATATAGAGCACTCATGAATGCTAGTGGAGGGTATGACTACGTTCTTAATCTTTCGGCACTCAAACATGTGCGGAGTGAAAAAGATCCTTTTACATTGATGCGTCTTATTGAGGTCAATATCCTTAATACTATTAAGACAGTTCAAATGGCTAAAGCGCAGGGCGCCAAGAAGTATTTTTGCGTATCAACCGATAAAGCAGCAAATCCAGTGAATATGATGGGTGCGAGTAAGCGCATCATGGAAATGTTTCTGATGCGCGAAAGTGAATCCATGGAAATTTCGACTGCCCGGTTCGCTAATGTGGCTTTTTCTGATGGTTCACTATTACATGGGTTTAACCAACGTTTTGCCAAATGGCAACCTATCTCAGCCCCCAATGATGTTAGACGTTATTTTGTAACTCCCCAGGAATCTGGAGAACTATGTCTAATGTCATGCCTCCTTGGTAAAAATAGAGATATCTTTTTTCCAAAGTTAAGTGAACAACTTCATTTGACTACTTTTTCTGACATTGCTGAGCGCTACATAAAGAACCTTGGGTACGAACCTTATCATTGCTCAACTGAGGAGGAAGCAAGAGACCGATCTGATGAGTTAATTGCTTTGAAGCGTTGGCCTTGTTATTTCTTCAAATCAGACACCTCAGGCGAAAAAGATTTTGAAGAATTCTTTACAGACAAAGAAATTCTGGACATGGATCGATTTCAGAATTTAGGTGTGATTAAAAATGAAGCTAACTTCAGTTCGGTTATGCTTGATAATTTCTTAGAAGTGATCCATGACCTCCGCGCTAAAATAGTTTGGGAAAAGGCACCAATAGTTGATCTATTTAATGAGATGATCCCTGACTTCGATCACAAAGAGACAGGTAAATATTTAGATGGAAGGATGTAATTATGCAGCGGGTCTTTGATATTTTTTTTTCGGGCATTGCGCTGGTTTTACTTTCACCTCTTTTACTGCCTTTGATGTTTATTTTGCGAGTGACAGGAGAGGGAGAAATTTTCTTCCCACAGAATCGTGTCGGGCGAGGAGGTAATGATTTCAAGCTCTATAAATTTGCAACCATGCTCAAAGATAGCCCCAAAATGGGTACAGGGACTGTCACTGTCAAAAATGATCCGCGGGTACTTCCAATGGGTGGATTTCTTCGTAAAACAAAAATCAATGAGTTGCCCCAACTCATAAATATATTCAAAGGTGATATGAGTGTGATTGGACCGCGACCACAAACGCAACGTTGCTTTGATGCTTTCTCTGAGTCTGCCCAAAACGATATCACAAAGGTGAGACCTGGGCTTTCTGGTATAGGCTCGGTTGTTTTTAGAAGTGAAGAGGATATGATGCATGCAAATGCAGAACCTGATC
>CAJWLP010000019.1 GCA_913043145.1 uncultured Bacteroidota bacterium | reverse complement strand
AGACCTTCATGAGCTATTTTTGAAACTGAGAGACGAATTGGGACATTCGTTTGTCATAGTTACCCATAACAATGAGTTAGCAACAATGGCTGATCGTTTGATTGAAATGAAAGATGGTCAAATTATCAATTCTAATTGATATTGCTCCTCCATAGTTTGCTAGATTTAATAAATTTGTACTAATGAATTTAATTGTCAAAAACATACCTACATCATACAATGCACACTATTTAGAAATGCTATTTGAAAAGTATGGTGAAATCAGTTATGCTAAGGTTGTGTATGATAGAGTCACTAAGGAAGCAAAAGGAACAGGTTTTGTTGAGTTTGAAAAGGAAGAAGATGGTCTTAAAGCTATTGAAGAGATGAATGGCAAAGAGGTAAATGGTAAAAAGTTGCTGGTAGAAAAGGCACGACCAAGAAGAGTAAATATCTGGAGTTAATTCGAAATTGAATATAACTTTTAAAGAAAGGAGATTGGGAACCCAATCTCCTTTTTTTAAAGATAAATAGTTGTAACCTAGTAAAAACCCGAACCGCCAGTAGCTCTTGAGCCTGTTGGTTTGGGGTTGATACACATCACAGGTGTTTTCTGAGAACTATTTACAATTTGTTCTGCATATGATCCTACAAATAAAGCAGACAACTTACCCGTTTCTGATTTTGTCATAATGATGATCAAATCTGCATCAATTTCTTCGGCATATTTTATAGTATCTTTTCCAAGGTGATCAGGATATTCTCTATCATCAAGCAGATGTGATTCATAATTAATGCCGTATTTTTCAAAGATTCCCTCGGCTTGTTTAAGGTTTGCCTTTATTTTCCTTTCAATTAACTCATCTTTTTCAAGCTCCATAATGATGTGAATTGTAGAGTTGTATTTTAGACCAACTTTGACAGCCCAATCGATTTTTTGCTTACTAGTTTTAGTTAAATCAATTGGAAGAACAATTTTGCTAAACTTAGGTTCTGTTCTTTTTTGTTTTACAGCAATAACTGGTATTGTAGAACTTTTGATTACTCGACTGGTAGTACTGCCGGTAAATTGCTCAATACCATTGGCTCCATTGGTTCCCATAACGATTGTGTCACACTTATTATCCATGGCTACCTTATTAATAACTTTGAAAGGTTTTCCTTCAGATAATAGCGTATTTACTTTCAGATTTGGCCATTTTTTAAGGATTTCAGATTTAAAATCTTCAAGTTTTTTTCTGACCTTGTCTCTTAAAATTACAATCTCACTTTCACTGCTAAATAACCCCGATAATGTACTCTTACTGAGCACATGTAGTAGAGTAATTTCACTATCAAAGAAGTTTGCCATTTCTACTGCATAATAAACAGCATTGATTGATGAATCTGAAAAATCCATCGGAACTAAAATGATATGATCTTGTGGTGTTTTAATATCTAACATAAAATTTCTTAAACTTGCTGCAAAGATAAACATCTTTATAGCGTGAAACAATTAACCAATACTGATCTGATTCTAAATAATAACGGATCGATTTATCATCTGGGCCTCCATGCCGAACAGATTTACTCAACAATAATCACAGTTGGAGACCCTGGTCGGGTAGATTCCGTTTCTAGACATTTTGACTTCATCGATTATGCAAATCATAATAGAGAGTTTAAAGCTGTTGGCGGTCGTATAGGTAATATACCTATTATGGTCTTATCAACGGGTATAGGAACAGATAATATTGATATCGTACTTAATGAGCTTTCAATGCTAATAAATTATGATCTGTCTACTCGAAAACGAATACAGAATCAAAAGTTAATCAGAATTATTCGTTTGGGAACATCGGGTAGTATTCATCCCACGATACCATTAGATTCGATCGTGTATTCGAAAAATGCAATAGCCTTAGATAACCTCTTGACTTATTACAACCATTCATTTGATTTGATTGAGTTTAATGGCATGCAATTACCCCTAATACCATGCAGTAGTAAATTGGAAACCAAATTCAAGTCATACAAACCTAGTCTTACTATCACTGCTTGTGGTTTTTACGGCCCTCAATTTAGACCATCTCAATTACCTCCAAAATTCGATCTCTTAGATTTTAATTTAATAGATTTTAATGGTAACCAACCCGGAAATATTGAAATGGAAACAGCTGGAATCTATGGCTTGTCTAAATTACTTGGTTTTGAAGCCATTTCATTAAATGCAATCCTAGCGGATCGAAGGAAAGGAGAGTTTAGTAAAAAACCTCAACAAATGATTGATAAAATGATTGAAGAAGCCCTAGAGATCTTATGCAAATAAAAATAAAAGAGGTTCATAGTTTAAAAGAAATCAAATCTTGGCATCAATTTAGTCGTGATTTGTATGTAAGTGATGAACACTATATTTCTCATATTGATCAAGATATAGATGCGATTTTTGATTCTGATGAAAACTCAGAATTTGAGTTTGGTGATGCCAAAAGATGGATTGCCATATATGATGAAAATATAGTTGGCAGGATAGCCGCATTTTATTCCAATAAACATCAACAATCTGGTATGGGCTTTTTTGATTGTATAGATAACCAAGAAGTCGCTAATATTTTATTTGATATGGGTGTAAAATGGCTAAAAGAAAAAGGTTTTAATAGGGTGGAAGCTCCAGTGAATTTTGGAGAGAGAGACAAGTATTGGGGGTTATTAGTGTCTGGTTTCAAATCCCCTTCTTATCAGGAAAACTATAATTTTCCTTATTATCAAAAATTATTTGAAAATTATGGATTTAAAGTTTGTATTGAACAAACTACCAGCGAAGGAAGACCAGATCAAATAGACCTATCAAAATATGAGCGATTTAGTGAGCGTTTGCTAAAAAGTGGGTCTTATCGAATAGAGCATTATAGCCATAGAGAATCTGAGCGTTTTATTAGGGATTTTGTGACAATCTACAATGATGCATGGAAACAACATGCACACTTTGTTCCATTTACTATTAACCGTGTTAGGAGCTTATTTAATGAGATGAAACTCATTATACGAGAGGAGTTTTTGGTCTTTATGTATGATAAGGATAAGCCGATAGGTTTTTATCTAAGTATTATTGAATTAAATCAATTATTTAAATACATCAACGGTAATATGAATTGGTGGGGAAAATTGAAATTCTTTTATTATCTAAAAACCAAAAAAGTAACGAAGATTAGAGGGATTATTTTTGGTGTTATTTCGGAATATCAGAACAAGGGACTCTACTCCCTAATGATTATGGATGTATACAAAACTATGGTTGAAAACCCGCATATTGAGTCTTCAGAACTTGCATGGATAGGAGATTTTAACCCTAAAATGCATGCTTTATTCAAGAGTCTAAATGCACAACCAAGTAAAGTTCATTTTACATACGAAAAACTTTTATAATATTGTTTGTGTTAGATATTTAAAATTCTACATTTGCAGCCGCGAAAGCGAATTTGATTCCTTAGCTCAGCTGGTAGAGCATTACACTTTTAATGTAGTGGTCCTGGGTTCGAGTCCCAGAGGGATCACCAAGATAGCCTTTCCAACTTGGAGAGGCTTTTTTGTTTAGCAATTTGCACTCGTAGTTCAACTGGATAGAATATCGGATTTCGGCTCCGAGGGTTAGGGGTTCGAATCCTCTCGAGTGCACCAAAATTAAAAGCACATTTGACAACAAGTTAAATGTGCTTTTCATAGGAAAAGTGTAGGTAACTAGTATCAGAAATTATTTCAGTGTCAAGCTTATTTAGGTAGTCTAAATAGGTCCTCTACTTTACAATTTAATGTATTTGCAATCTTCAATGCTAAAACTGTTGATGGGACATAGACGCCATTTTCAATAGCATTTATGCTTTTTCTTGATACTTCAGCAGAAAGCGATAATTGCTGCTGAGTCAAGCCATTAGACTTTCTAATATCTTCAAGATTGTTGAAAAGCTTTTTGTGATTCTTTCCCAAAATTATTTCTTTTCAAATTCTTCGACTGCATCAGTAAGTTCTTTACCTGTGTTTGGGTATAGATATCCAGCAATTAAAGTACCTGTTCCAATTGCAGTAACTAAAAATCCAATACCCTTAAATATGGGTCCAATTGCTACTAACCCAAATAGGAAAAGTCCTATTCCTACAAAAATGGTGATTATTCCACCTCTTCGATAATCCAAAGGCTCTTTTTTTCGTTCCTCAAAAATAGCAAGCAATTCCTCAATTTTATTTGGGTCGTCAAGGTGTCTGGCTATTTCTAGGGCAGTTTTTCTCTTGTCTCTGCCTTCAAAGTACATCCAGGCAAATGCAGACAAAGGGATGATGATTCCTGTAATCATTCCAAGAACGGGTATAATCGTATTTTGATTCATAATTTAATAATGTAACGCAAACGTAACAAAAATTATAATGAGAAGCAAACGTTACATTATTTAATCATTAAAATAGAAAATTATAAAAAAATATATTGAATAGAGGTAATGTAAACCTTCCAATAACTTACATAATAACCCATTCATTAATAGTGATCTACGAATCAGTCATAGCGGTAGATTTTTTTATTTACGCAATCCTTGTATTTTTACCGAATGTCAAAACAATTCCCTTGGTTTAAGAGTTACCCTGATTTTGTACCGCAAACCGTAGATGAAAATAAATATAAATCCCTAGCTAACGTATTTGAAAATGTAGTTAAAAAGTACGGAGATCAAGTGGCTTTTCAGAATATGGATGTCACACTTACATACAACAAACTTAAAGCTGAAGTAGACGCTTTTGCTTATTTCCTTCAAAACGAAACTAACTTAAAAGTAGGAGATCGAGTAGTTATTCAAATGCCGAATCTACTTCAGTTTCCTGTTGCCATGTTTGCTGTAATCAAATGTGGTTTTGTAGCAGTGAACACTAATCCGTTATATACTCCTGAAGAGATGAAGCATCAATACAAGGATAGCGGGGCAAAGGCATTGATTATTCTTGAAAATTTCGCTAACAATTATCAGAAAATACAACATGATACAGAAATTGAAACCGTTATTGTGACGCGTATCGGTGATATGCTTGGTGGATTGAAAGGAGCTATTGTTAATACGGTAGTTAAACATATTAAAAAGATGGTTCCAGCTTTTGATTTGCCAAATGCCATTTCATTTAAGTCTGTACTTAAGGAGAATAAAGGTAATTCACCAAAAACGGTTGAAATTTCTCACAAAGACATGGCTTTTCTTCAGTATACTGGAGGAACTACTGGTGTGTCTAAGGGTGCTATCTTGACCCACGGTAATATTTGTAGTCAACTTTCACAAGTTGATGGTTGGTTAACGGGGTTATTTAACCATGGAGAGCCAGTTGTTATAACTGCATTGCCCTTGTATCATATTTTTGCATTAACAGCTAATTGCTTAGCATTTTTCAATTATGGATCTCGAAATGTATTGATTACAAATCCGAGAGATATGAAGGCGTTTCTTAAAGATTTGAAGAAAAATCCGTTCTCTTTGATTACAGGTGTCAATACCTTATTTAATGGATTATTAAATCAACCGACCTTCAAAGACATTGATTTTACAAACCTTAAGATTTCATTGGGTGGAGGAATGGCTGTACAAGATGCAGTTGCCACCAAATGGCAAGAAGTGACAGGTTCACCACTTTTAGAAGCTTACGGACTTTCTGAGACTTCTCCTGCAGCTACTATTAACCCAACTGACGGTTCACACCGAATGGGGACAATAGGATTACCTATACCGAACACTGAAATCAGAATTTTTGATGAGGACAAAAAGGAAGTTCCTACTGGTGAACGAGGAGAAATAGGAATTAAAGGACCGCAGGTTATGGCTGGTTATTGGAATAGACCGGATGCCACAAAAGAGGTGATGCATGGAGATTATTTCTTAACGGGAGATATTGGAATTATGGATGAGGATGGATTCTTCAAAATTGTTGATCGTAAAAAAGAAATGGTATGCGTGTCAGGTTTTAATGTATATCCAAGTGAGGTAGAAGCTGTGATATCTAGTCATCCTAAAGTGTTAGAGGTAGGAGTTAGGAGTGAGCCACATCCAAAAACAACGGAGTGTGTAATGGCATTCATCGTCAAAAAAGATGATAGCCTTACGGAAGATGAAATTAAAGATTTTTGCAAGGACAAACTCACAAACTACAAGCACCCAAAGATTGTAGTATTTAGAGACGATTTACCAAAATCAAACGTAGGTAAAATTTTGAGAAGAAAATTGGTTTAATTTAAACCTATTGGTTTCCTAAAATTAATGGTAGACCATCTTTTCCGCTACCAACTACAACAACTTTACTGTTAGGGGATTTGGATAGCTCTAATGTAGCTTCAATTCCTTTTTCTTTAAGAATTTTATCAGTAAGCGATGCACTTAGGATTTTGTTGGCTACAGCCTTTCCTTCTGCATCAATCTTTTGACGTTCAGCTTCTTTCTTAGCTTTTACTAATCTAAATTCGTATTCTAGTGCTTCTTGCTCTTGCTTTAGTTTACGCTCAATAGCATCTTTAATTGTATTGGGGAGAGTTACATCTCTAACAAGGATTTCATTCAACTGAATGAACTGTTTTGAAACTATTTTTTTGGACTCTTCATAAATTTCATTTTGAATTGCATCTCTTTTACTGCTATATAATTGTTCGGGTGTATATCTACCAACTACGCTTCTAGCTGCAGATCGAATAGTAGGTAACAAAACTCGATCAACATAATTTTCACCTTTTTGTTGATGGAGTTTACCCAGATTCTCATAATCTGGCTGAAACCATGCTGATGCATCTAATTTAATTTCAAGTCCATTACTAGATAATACCGACATTTGCTCAAAAACCTCTTGCTGTCTCACTTCATAGATAATCATTTTGTTCCATGGAGCAACAATATGAAACCCTTCACCAAAAGTTTTATCTGTAACTACACCATTTCCAAAAGTTTTATATAGTACTCCTGCCTGCCCGGAACGGATAGTTGTAGCTGATTTTGTTAGAATGATAAAAAGAAATACCATTCCAATAATCCATCCGAATTTAAATTTTGGGAAACTTGGAAATAGTTTTTTGTTGTTCATGTTGTACATATTTTTTTGTTATTACGCAAATCTAGCGAATTGGTAGTGAATTCTAACGGGTATTCTATGAAAGTAGGCTATCTATCGATTGTTTAACCTCGGCAGTAGATATTGAGAATATGGTGCTGTTTTCAATAGTTTGTTGAGTGTGACCTGTAGCAAGAAAGTAGTGATGGACAATAGATTTTTCGTTTTTAGGATAAAAAACATCTTTAACTCCTGGACCAAAAAGAGCAATGTTTGGAGTATTCTGAGCAGCAGCAATGTGTAACGGACCACTTTCATTGCCAATGAATAAAGTTGCTTTTGAACATAGAGCGGCAAATTCAATCAAATTAAATGACCCAACAACATTTCGATTATTTTTATTTTGAACACCTTGAAGACACTTATCATTTAATTCATTATCATCTTGACCACCAACGAGCATACATGAAATGGAATATTGATTATTGATATATTCTATGATTTCTTGAAATCGATTAATTGGCCATCTTCGTGCTTTATCTCTTGCTCCAATATGGATTATCGCAAATTGGTTTAGTCCTTCAAGTTCTATAAATGTATTGATTTTATTTATCTCAAAAGTTGATAAGCAAATTGTATTTGAGTTTTTTAATTCTCCATTAATTATGGGGGATATCACTTCTAGGTTTGTGTCTATTTCATTTTTTTGACCACCGAAAAACTTATTTTTCAGTCGAATACTTCCTCTATCTAGCCTGTATTTAGGCCTGTGAGTAAATGCATATTGAAGTGTCTTTTTATTTCCTCTTAAATCCAATATGAGGTCATAGTAGTCTTTTTGCAAGACTTCATCTAAGCTGTGAACACAATCTATGTAGTCTAAATTTTGGAAGAAAATAGCATTAAAGGGTTTACAAAGTAGGGTGATTCTAGCGTTTGGATATTGATTATGAATATTGTAGAAAACGGGTAATACTGTCACTAAATCACCAATTTCATCCATCTTAATTATTAAAATTTTTTTAAATGGATAGGACTTTTTACCTAACAAGTTGATGTATTTGGTTGTAATAAACGAGAGGAAGTATAGTAATTTTTCGTTCAAACCTATTTATTAGTTATCGGGTAAATAATTGGTCTGCTTGGTGCTGCATCTGAAATGAAGTTTGAGATGTTTAGCTTGATCAAGTATTCACCATCTGGAATACCATCAGGAATGTACGCAAATTCAGTTATGCTGCAATGAGTTCGGGGTGCAGTCGGGTAATTCCAAAAAATATGGTGTGAAGCTAATTTTCCTTCATCCCATTCTGGATCAACGGAGGGTAAATCAATCACAAGATGTTCTATACCTAATTGCACAATTTTAGACATATCCTTTGGAGTAATAAATGGAGTTTTTTGTCCAGAATAATTTCTGTTAATTTTAGTATTATTGTTAGGTAATGTTCTTATTACTAATGATTTGAAATCCAAATCAGGAGTTAATTCTAGGTTATCAAAACTAAGAGCTAATTGTCCATTAATTTCAACAGTATTTGCGGTAAAAAGTTGAGCATAATAGTAGTCATCTTGGATATTGTCATTGACATGATGTTGGTCTAAACTAATATGACCGTAACATTCTGTGTGAGTGCCATTTCCATGGGGAGTAAATGTAATTGTTTCAAGATTGCAGGATCCTCCATTATTTATGTTACCAACAAACCCATCTTTTTGATACACCTTATATTGAGCGTTATCAATGTTAAAACTTCTTACACCAATTCCACGCTGGATAGGAATACCAATTTCAATTCCTTGCAATAAATCTACGCTTCTTGTGATGTTATTCTCTTTAAATTCAAAAATCACTGAGCAAAAATACTTTTTTGTCTGATTTTTAGTTCTGAATTTTTAACTTCGAGTATCAGTTTGACAAACAATTCATATCAAATAAAGAAAATTTTTAAAGTCCTTCTTCTCACATTTGCTTTTTTAATAGGTTTTTTTTCGCTTTGGTATACCAATGGCCTGGTTAATAAACTTGAACTAAGAGAGCGTACAAAAATAGCTACATGGGCTGATGCAACTCGTCTTATAGCATCACCAAAATTTGAGGGTGATGTGAATTTTCTATTCAAAATCATTGAGGCTAATACTACAATACCAGTTATTTTAACTGACGAAAATGGTATTGTGAAAGGAAGTCGTAATCTCGATTCAACAGGTTATAATGGAAATAACTTCATGAGGGATAAGATAAAAACGATGGAGCTTGAAAATGATCCTATAGAGGTTGAGTATATTGCTGGACAAAACATTAAGATTTTTTATGAGAATTCAGAACTTTTAAATCAATTAAGAATATATCCCTATTTTCAGTTGGGTATTATAGCTCTGTTTTTAACGATTAGTTATTTTGCATTTAGTTACAGTAGGCGAAGCGAGCAGAATAAGGTTTGGGCAGGGATGAGCAAGGAAACGGCACATCAACTAGGAACTCCTATATCCTCACTCATTGGATGGGTTGATTATCTTAAAGAAGGTGAATATTCTGTACCTCCAAAAATATTAGATGAAATCAATCATGATTTAGAAAGATTGAATTTAATTACTGAGCGATTTTCAAAAATTGGATCGAAACCATCATTGTCCATTTACAATCTTCATGAAGTATTGAGTGAGAGTATCCTTTACATTAATTCACGGACTTCGGATAAAGTTTTAATTGAAATTAAAGATTGGGATAAATTAAGTGGGATAAATGTTTCTGTAAACAAGCCACTATTTGCATGGGTAATCGAAAATTTATGTAAGAATGCTGTAGATGCGATGAATGGAGAGGGTAAAATTTGGTTTGAGGTCTTTTTAGACGATTCGAATTATATATTTATTGATATTCATGATACAGGAAAAGGGATTCCAATCAACAAGCAAAAAACTATTTTTAAACCTGGTTATACTACTAAAAAAAGAGGCTGGGGACTAGGATTATCATTGGTTAAGCGTATAATTGAGAACTACCATCAAGGTAAGATTTATGTTAAATCCTCCGAAATTAGAAAAGGTTCGCACTTTCGAATTGAGCTATTAAAAACTTAATATTTATACTCTTATAAGGATTGCCTATTTTCTAGCAGGAAATTCAATTGTAAATTTGTGGCATAAATAAAATATAATTATGGCAATAGAATTTTCAGATTCAAATTTTGAACAAGAAGTATTAAATAGTGACACTCCAGTTTTAGTTGATTTTTGGGCTGAGTGGTGTGGGCCGTGTCGTATGATAGGGCCAATCGTAGAAGAGATTGCTTCAGAATACACTGGTAAAGCTAAAATAGGAAAGATGAATATTGATATTAATCCAAGCACTCCTATGAAGTATGGTGTGCGTAGTATTCCCACCTTATTGGTTTTTAAAAATGGAGAAGTGGTCGATAAAATTGTTGGAGCTGTTCCGAAAACATCTATAACGGCTAAAATTGATAATCAATTGACTTAATCAAAAGATAATTTTTGTAATATTGAGCGATATGATCAATTATTGATCATATCGCTTTTTTTATGCAAATTGTACCAGAAGATATTGTCCAATCAGGTAGTCTTGATTTACTGGCTAAAAAGGCGGTAGAGGGATTTATTACTGGATATCACAAGAGTCCATTTCAAGGATATTCCGTTGAATTTGCAGAGCATAGACCTTATAATGTAGGTGAAAACACAAAGAATATTGATTGGAAACTTTTTGCACGCTCAGACAAACTCTACAACAAACATTTTGATGAAGAAACGAACTTAAGGTGTCATTTTTTGATAGATGCCTCACCTAGTATGCAGATAAACCATAAGGGTTTATTAACTAAACTTCAGTTTGCTATTTTCTTAACAGCTTCTTTTGCTGAGATACTAAAAAAACAACGCGATGCATCATCTTTGTGCTTTTTTGATGAGAAAATAAGAGAGTTTACCAAAGTTTCATCCTCGAGTAGGCATTACAAAGAATTGCTCTTTAAAATGGAGTCTTACCTCAATTTTAAGTCGGATAAAAAGGACACAGATATTACCGACTCGTTGCATCAAATTGCCAATCAGATTCAACGAAGAGGACTTGTTGTACTTTTTACTGATTTTTTTGAAAAGAATCAATCCTTAAATCGTCTTTTTGATGCTGTTCGGCATTTAAAGCACCAGAAACATGAAGTGATTATTTTTCACATGCTTCATAAGAATACAGAATTAGATTTTAATTTTGGAAATCTTCCACTAAGCATGAAGGATGCTGAAACAGGAGAAATTATAAAACTATTACCTCAAGAGGTAAAGGGTGCTTATTTAAAGCGAATGACTGCGTTTAATGAACAATTGGTGTCAGAATTTCATCAACATAAAATTGATTATGTATTAGTTGATACGGCTCAACCGGTTGAAGAAATTCTACTTCCCTTTCTAATGAAAAGAAAGAAGATGAGATAATTTTAAGAAATATTAGCCTAGTCAATTAGCTTTATCTACTTGGTTTGAAACATCCTTATATTTTTGTTTGATAAAATAAGGAAAGGATTATTTTTGCAGCCCTGTAATTAAGATTTTTATATTACAAAGTTACTGGAGAAGTGGCAGAGTGGTCGAATGCACTGGTCTTGAAAACCAGCGTACTGAGAGGTACCGGGGGTTCGAATCCCTCCTTCTCCGCACTGAGATGTCCTTGCTGAAAAGTGAGGACATTTTTCTTTGAAAATTATTTGGCTTTATCGATACTTCGGTTTAATTCAAATCCAATCAAAACAACAAAGCTGTTTACATAGATTAAGATCATTAACACCAAAAGTGTTCCCACGGATCCATAAAGTTTGTTATATGAGTCAAAATTTTCAACATACAGTCTAAATCCGTAGGTGGATATAATACTCAATATGGTTGCTACAGTACTGCCAGCCGAGAAAAAACGCCATTCTGAACCTTTATTTGAACCGAAATAGTAGATGGAGCTAAACGTAAAATAGATGAGAAATACCGTAAGCGAATACTCAGCTATTTTTAGCATAAAGTCTGATGAATTATCATCAATTGTAATTTTATTTTCGAGGGCACTAAAACTATAGTTGAAAGATAATGATAACGCAATAGTTATTACCAGTAGGGAGATAACCAAAATAAGTAGTAGGATACTTTTTAGTCGGATGTCAAACCAATTGCGTTGCATTTTAGATTCAACCCCTGAATTAAAAGCTGCCAGTAAACTGGCAAACCCATTGCTTGAAAAATATAAAGCAGCTATAAAACCAAAGGATAGTAGCCCAGCATTTTGATTTCCTAGGATATCTTGTATTGTTCCGTTTATAAACTCAAATGCGTTGTTTGGAAGTAATCGTTGAATAAAACCAGTAATCAACACATCTAAATTGTCAATGGGAACGTATGGGATCAGAGTAAACAAGAAGATAATAAGAGGGAAAATAGCTATGAAAAAATTGAAAGCTAATGATGATGCCCTCAAATTAAGGTCTTCCTCAAAAAGACCGTTAAAGAAAAACTTACTTACATGATAAATACTTTTGCCTTTGAAACCGGGCAAACTTACGTTTTTGAGTTTTCTGTCAAGAAAATTATCAAGAACTTTCATAAGATATGTTATTTTTCTTTTAAGTTTCACCAAACGTTAAGTGCAAATAACAAGAATTAAATAGTTTTGCCACAATATATTTTTTATGAAACAAATTCACAATTTTTCTGCTGGACCAGCGATTTTACCTCAAGAGGTAATTCAAAACTGCTCGGATGCACTGCACAACTTTTCAGGAACTAATTTATCACTTATTGAAGTATCTCACAGAAGCAAAGAGTTTGTGGCTGTAATGGATGAGGCTCAAAGCTTGGTAAAAAAAATAATGAATATTGGGGAAGATTATGAAGTAATGTATCTTCAAGGTGGTGCTAGCTCTCAGTTTTTGATGGTTGCAATGAATCTATTAGAAACAAAAGCAGCTTACCTCAATACAGGTACTTGGTCAACAAAAGCTATCAAAGAAGCAAAGCATTTTGGTCAAATAGATGAACTGGCTAGTTCGGCGGATAAGAATTTTAACTATATCCCCAAAGATTATAAGATAGGTAGTGACTACGATTATTTTCATTGTACTTCTAATAATACCATTTTTGGGACTCAGTTACATACATTTCCTACTAGTTCCGTTCCTGTGATTTGTGATATGAGTTCGGATATTTTTAGCAGACAGATCGATTTTTCGTCATTTGACTTAATATATGCAGGTGCTCAAAAAAATATGGGACCAGCTGGTACAACGTTGGTTGTTGTCAAAAAAGAAATTTTAAATAGCGTATCTCGTTACATTCCTACTATGTTGGACTATAACACGCATATTGACAAGGGTTCAATGTTCAATACTCCTTCTGTGTTTGCTGTCTACGGATGTCTTCAAACACTAAAATGGATTGATAATCAAGGTTTAGAGCAAATCGAAAACTATAACAATCAAAAAGCTGATTTACTTTATTCAGAAATTGATCAGAACGATATGTTTGAGGGTACAACTGCAAGAGAAGATCGATCTAAAATGAATGCAACATTTGTATTGAAAGACGATAGCTTGAATGCCTCTTTTTTAGATGCATGCAGTGAGGCTAAAATTAGTGGTATTAAAGGTCATCGAAGTGTTGGTGGGTTCAGAGCAAGTATGTATAACGCAATGCGATTAGAAAGTGTTAAGGTTTTAGTCGATGTAATGAAGAATTTTAAATAAGATTATAATGAGAATATTAATAAATGATGGAATGCACCCCAAAGGTGTTCAATTGCTAAAGGATGCAGGGCACGATGTGGATACTAATTTTATTCTACAAGAAGAACTAACTTCAAAACTCAATAGTTATGATGCCGTTTTAGTAAGAAGTGCTACTAAAATAAGAAAGGAATTAATCGATCAATCGCCTAATCTTAAACTTATTGGTAGAGGAGGAGTAGGATTAGATAACATAGATGTATCTTATGCCAAGGAAAAAGGAATTGCTGTGTTTAATACACCAGCAGCATCCACTCGTTCTGTTGCTGAGTTGGCTATTGCCCATTTATTTGGTATTGTTCGATCATTACCCATGGTCAATAAAAAAATGGCAGTAGATGGAATCAATGATTTTAAGAGTCTTAAAAAGACTGCAAGCAAAGGAATTGAGCTAGAAGGCAAAACTTTAGGCCTAATTGGTTTCGGAAGAATAGCTAAAGAAACCGCTTCAATAGCATTGGGTTGTGGTATGAAAATTATTGCATTTGATCCCTATATTTCTGAGGGAGATGTATCTGTTAAATTACACCCATCTTATGACAATAACTATAAAATAAACGTTAAGACCACCACAAAGGGGGAGGTTTTAGCAGAATCTGATTTTATAAGTTTGCATATTCCAGGTGGACAAGGGTATGTGTTGGATGTACCAGAATTTGAGCAAATGAAGGATGGTGTTGGTATTGTAAATTGTGCAAGAGGTGGAACAATAAGTGAGAATGCTCTCATTGAGGCAATAAATTCTGAAAAGGTCAAATATGTGGCTACGGATGTTTTTGAAAATGAACCTCCAACGGATGATAGGATTCTCCGAATTGATAATGTTGGTTTGAGTCCTCACATTGGAGCCAGTACCCAGGAAGCTCAAGAGCGTGTAGGTGTTCAATTAGCAAAAAGCGTGATAGAATATTTTTCATAAATGCCAAGACTATATCCATTTAAAGCTCTAAGACCAGATAAGAAATATGTTGAAAAAGTATCCGCTAAATCAACAGATTTTCCCTTGAAAGATGATTTAGTTCGAGAAATCCAAAATAACCCTCATACTTTTCATCATGTTACTAAAAGTCATTTAAGGTATTCAGGATCATACCAATCTCCCGAAAAGTTTTTGCCTTTTGCTTCAAACTATATAAAGTCGATGAAAAATGCAGGTGTATTGATTAATGAAAGTGAGGATTCGTTTTATTTATATGAACAAGTATTTAAAAATGGAAATTCCATTAAAGGCATCATTGGTTTGTATGCTGTGGAGGACTACAGGAATAATACGATTAAAAAACATGAGGAAATCAGACCAAATAGATTGCAATATTTAGTTGAGTTATTTAAGACAGCTAGAGTCCTTGGCGAGCCAACATTACTTGCTTTTAAAGGTGGTATCTCTTTAGATAAATATTCTAAAGAATCTATTTTTTCATTTGAATCCCCTGATGGAAAAAAACATCATGTTTCTAAAATATCATCAATTGATGATATTAATAAACTGTCAAAAGAGTTTGAACAAATAGATAGTTTTTACATTGCTGATGGTCATCATAGAAGTGCATCAGCAGAAAAATTTAATCATTCATCATCAAAATTTCAAAATGACAAAACAATGTGTTTTGTTTTAGCTGAAGATCAATTAGAAATAAAGCCATTCCATCGATTAATTAAACCAGTTTTATCAATAAATAAAGATGTTTTAATAACTAAGTTGTCAAATAATTTTAAGGTATTTAGGTCATATGAATCATTATATGATGTCAAAGAGCAAGGTAGTTTTGGTTTATATATTGATAATGAATGGTACCATCTAAGTTATAAAAATAAAAACAGTGATTTATTAGATGTAGAAATCATTGAAGATTACATTGTTAAGAATGTTTTTGGTATTTTGGATAGTCGAACAGATTCTCAAATTGCATTCCACCCTTACACTAATGGGGAGAAAGAGATGTGTGACCTGGTAAATAAAGGAATTTATAGAATAGCTCTTACTAATAAGCCATGTGATTTTAGTGATGTACGACAAATATCAGACAGTAATAAAACATTACCACCAAAATCAACTTACATAGAGCCAAAGCTCAGGTCTGGAATGATTATTCAGGAATTTTAATCGAGAGTTGTTTTTTAAATTATCAGGCTACAGAAGTCTTTCTTTGCGTAGCAAGATTATACAAAACATAAATCCCAACACTAAATAATAGTTGGCTAACAAGCGTAGCTCTGAAGAATGGAACACCTGCTGCATATGAGCTCATAAGTCCAGAAAAGTCTTTGGTGTATTCTAATGCAATCCATGAACCAGTATTGGTAACTAAAAAGAATATAACTGCACTTAGTATGCTTCCAGCAATTACACTCAATATACTTAGGCGGTTTTTAAGTGCCATGCCAAATACTATTATAAAAATAAAAGAAATGTATACGAACAAAAATGTGGTCGAAAACATGTATTCCATGTAAGTGGGAGAGGAGAGGCCTAATATAAAGTCTCCAAAGAATAATGAACCTAATGTTATTAAGAATGCAGTAGATCGTTTTTGAAACAAGACTCCTCCCATTAAAGCAATTGCTCCGACTGGATTAAAGTTAGGGATATTAAATGTCACTCGGATAGTAATAAGTGCTACTATAATAGAAGTTAGTATGATTATGTCTTGTTTTTTCATTATTTTTTTAACTCTTGTGCAAATGTAAAAATCTTTTCAGTACTACGAAACTTGACAAAATGTCGCTGTGTTAATGATTGTTAATTTTATTATATTAAAATCATGATAATCAATTATTTATACTCACAATATGAGGTATATTAAAGGTTAATAAATATATATCGTGCTGCAAATTGTTAACATATGTTATATTAACAAATGTAAATTAAGTTTACATTTGTTAACAGAAATGAGTATCAATAAAAGAGTAGTTCAGTTAATCGAAAAAACATCGATATCTAATGCGTCGTTTTCTGAGGCAACAGGAATTAGTAAAGTAATTTTATCTCATATAAGTTCTGGGAGGAATAAGGTAAGTCTAAATGCAGTTAAACAAATATTAAAAGCATTTGGTAACGTAAATGCAGATTGGCTAATATTGGGGCATGGAAGCATGTTTAAATCAATCAATAAAGACGATAAGTACCAAGAACTAGAGCAGCATATTAATCTCTTAAAGCGTGATATGGAGTTTTATAATGATAAAATGAAAAATAAGATATCTTCATTACAATTGCTAATCGATAAACTCAAAAGTAGTTGAGCTATTTTCTATTTTTAATCTCGTCTCTCAGCAAGGCTGCTCTGGCGTAATCTTCAATTTTTAGTGCTTTCTCAAGTTCAATATTCAGTTCGTCAATGTTTAGTTGATTTAAATCGTCTTGATTGTCAGTTTCTTTGATGGCATTATCTTCATGTTGCATTTCAATAGTTTCATTTTCTTCATACTGAATGCCAGCATCATCAAGAATTGATTTGTATGTATAAATGGGGCATTTTACTCGAAGAGCAAGTGCTATTGCATCACTAGTGCGTGCGTCTATATTCAGAATTTTTCCTTCCTTTTTAGTGACTAGTGTTGAGTAAAAAACACCTTCATCTAGTTTATTAATAATTACTTCTTTAAGTGTGATTTCATAGTTATTGAAAAAATCATGCATTAAATCATGAGTGAGTGGTCTTTGGGGTTTTAATCCTTCAATTACAAGTGCAATGGATTGTGCTTCGTATCCTCCAATGACAACGGGTAGTTTGAGTTCACCATTTTCTTCACCTAAAATAAGGGTATAGCTATTCCTTTGGGAGTGACTCGATGTTAGACCTACAATATTTAATTCTATTTTGTCTGCCAAAATGAAGTGCTTTTATTATTAATTAAGATTATTGATTATCCTTTAATTTCTCTAATTCGTTTAGTTAGTCTAGGTAATATGTCAAATGCATCTCCTACAATCCCGTAGTCGGCTGCCTTGAAAAAAGGTGCTTCAGGATCAGTATTAATAACACAGATAACTTTACTGCTACTCACACCTGCTAAATGCTGAATAGCTCCTGATATACCAGCTGCAATGTACAGATTCGGTTTTATAGTTATTCCTGTTTGGCCAACGTGTTCACTATGTGGTCTCCATTCCATATCACTTACAGGTTTTGAGCATGCAGTTGCTGCTCCTAATGCTTCGGATAGATCTTCAACAAGATTCCAGTTTTCAGCAGCTTTTAACCCTCTGCCAGCTGAGATTACAAGTTCTGCTTCGGTTAATGGTATTTTACCAGTTTCTTTTTCTGTCTTTAGGATCTTGGTATTAAGATCTTTTTTAGATACATTGATGTTATGTGAAATAATCTCAGATTTAGATTCATAAATATTAACTTGGTATGAATTTGGAATTATAGAAAGAATCTTATTGGCTTGATTAACCTGAACATGTGCAACGGCTTTGTTTGAAAAAACTGTTGTTTTCACTTTAAATCCATCTGAAGTATTTACCATCCCAATTATCCCTGTAACAAGAGCAGCATCTTGCTTAATAGCTAAGATTGGTGCAATTGACTTACCAGTGTAGGTTTGAGATAATACGATAATTTGACCATCATTGTTGGAGCTTAATTCACTTAAAGTTTTGGCGTAAGTATTTGGATTAAAGTCTTGATAAACATCACCTTGAACATTAATTTCCTTATGAGCCCCATATTGACCAAGATTTTCTTCACCTTTATTGCCTATTGAAACGGCAATACAGGTTGTGCTAAGTTGATCAGCTAAATCTCTGCCGTATGAGATTGCTTCGAAACTTGATTTTTTATATTTTCCGTTGTCGCTTTCTGAAAAAACTAGTACTGCCATTGTTAAAATAATTTTTCTTCGTTGTGTAAAATATCAATTAAACTCTCTGCGTTTTCGGCATCAATTAATTTCACTCCAGTCTTGGAAGGAGGTAGTTCGTATTTAATAACTTGAGTGTAATTAGATTCGCCAGTAGCTTCTAAAACAGAAAGAGGCTTTGATCTTGCCATCATTATCCCACGCATGTTTGGAATTCTGGGTTCACATAAGTCTTTTTGTGCACTAACCACACAAGGCACTGCTGAAGAGACAGTTTCTTTTCCACCATCAATATCCCGATTAGCTTCGATTGTATTTTCTTTATATTCAAGTTCTGTAACAACATTGATGATAGGGTAGTTCAAAATTTCTGCAATTAAACCTTGGACCATTCCTCCATTATAATCAATGGATTCTCTGCCTGTTAGAATTAAATCATATGAATTGTTTTTGGCATGATGGGCTATTTGTTGAGCAACAAAAAATGCATTAATTGGTTGTGCATCTACCCTAAATGCTTCATTAGCACCCATTGCTAGTGCTTTTCTTATAACTGGATCACAATCCACTTCACCAACAGTTATAACGTTAACATTGCCTGAGTTAGTTTCGGCAATTTCAATTGCTCGAGTTAGTGCAAGTTCATCATAAGGATTAATTATGAATTGTACACCGGACTTATCAAAGATTGTGTCGTTATCTTTAAAAGTTATTTTTGTTGTAGTATCTGGAACTACACTTACACATACTAATATTTTCATAAAAATAAATGTTGTTTTTTTGTTCTGCGAAAGTACAATTTATACTTTAAGATAATGTCTAACTTACATAGAATTAAACAGATTAAATTAATTTTAAATGACTCTCCTAATGATGAGTTTTTGAACTATGCATTAGCTACGGAATATGTTTCCATAGGTAAATTAGAGGATGCTTTGGAACTTTTTAAAAAATTAGTATCTCAAAATCCACAGTATTTTGCGACATACTATCATCTCGGTAAACTTTATGAAAAGCTAAATGATCCGATCAATGCTCAGAAATCTTATGAAAAAGGGCTGGATGTGACAAAAAAAATGAATGAAAGACATGCTAATAATGAATTAAGAGGTGCACTTGATGAATTGTTGTATTAACCATAAATAGCGTAATTAAATGAAACATCAATCATTAAATCCTAATTTCAAGGAGTTAATTAAACAAAAATTGAAAGGTCAGCACTTTATGCACCTTGTAGGCTTTGATATAACTCATATCAATTGCGGAATAATTGAGGGGGAGATGTTACTTGAACAGAAACACCTTCAGCAATTTGGTTTTGTTCATGGAGGAGCAACATCAACTATTTTAGATATTACAATGGGCTTTGCAGCCTATTCAGTTATACCTGCAGGTAAAGGTGTTGTTACAGCTAATATTAGCATAGATTTTTTAAATCCAGGTGAAGGAGATAAAATTATTGCAATTGGAGAGGTTGAAAAAGCTGGAAATAAAATGGTTTTCACCCAAGGTAAAGTTTTCACTGAGAAAGATGGCAAACGAAAAATAATAGCATCTGCTAGATCTGTGATGGCAGTGGTTGATGCATCAGATTAATTTGCACTAGTTGAATCTTTTTAAAATTTACCATCTTTTTTGATTATAAATTTGCATAGCCAAACATCATGAAGATAATTATTGCTGGTGCAGGAGAAGTAGGTTACCACTTAGCTAAATTACTTAGAAAGGAGTCTCATAGTATTGTTTTAATAGATACACGTGTATCTATATTATCAAGAGCTGATTCAGAATTAGATTTATTAACTATTCATGGAAATGCATACTCTATCAGTGTTTTAGATAAAGCAGGTGTATCTAGTGCAGATCTATTAATCGCAGTTACTTCCTCCGAGACAGCTAATTTGACTATAGCTACTTTGGGTAAACAACTTGGGGCAAAAAAAACAATATCTCGAGTGAATAGTTCAGAATTTCACAAGCTGAAAGATAGACTAGATCTAGAACGATTAGGAATAGATGTCATTATTTCACCTGAGGAGTTAGCATCCAAAGAAATCATTCGGTTGTTAAGGAGATCGTCATTTACAAATGCATTTGACTTCGAGTTTGGTAAGTTAACCTTGCTAGGGGTGTACTTGGAACAGGGTAGTAGTATAATTGACAAAAAAATTGGAGAGTTTAAATCTTTCGATTTAAATAATCAATTTAAAATAATTGCACTTGAACGCAATGGAATTCCAATAATTCCTGATCAAGATTTTATCTACTATAAAAATGATCATGTTTTTTTTCTATGTCTTCCTGCTGGAATTGAGCAGATTAGGGAAATATGTGGCAAACAAAAATTAGAGGTTAAAAATGTCATGATACTTGGCGGTGGTAACATTGGTCACAACGCAGCTAAAAAATTAAGTAGAAAGAAGCATGTAAAATTGATTGAATCTAACACTGAACGTTGTCAAGAGTTAGCTGATTCTCTTCCAGATACATTAGTAATTAATGATGATGGTCACGATGTTCATTTATTAGAGGACGAAAATATATCTGAAATGGACGCTTTTATAGCTGTCACAGGTAATTCAGAAACTAATATTATGAGCTGCTTAGTGGCAAAAAATCATGGTGTCAAAAAGACAATAGCCATGGTAGAAAATATTGATTACATTAACTTATCTCAAACAATCGGAATTGATACTTTAATAAATAAAAAATTGATTGCTGCTAATAATATCTTTAGGTATGTTCGACGAGCTGATATTATTAATATAGCCGGTATTCACGGTATCGATGCCGAAGCTATAGAAATCCATGTGAATGAAAATTCAAAAGTTACTGAAAAGACTATTGGTGAATTAAAGCTACCTAATGACGCTATTATTGGTGGCATTATTCGAAATGATGAAGGGATTATTGCTTATCCTGCTTTTCAAATTGAGGCGAATGATAAAGTTGTCATTTTTGCTTTACCAGATTCAATCAAAAAAACATTAGCATATTTTAACTAATTTATTTCATGTTTCATTTTAAAGCCATATTGCATATTCTTGGAACACTATTGCTATTGAACGGATTATTTATGGCAAGTATATTGCCAGTAAGTTGGTATACAGGTTCATCAGATTTTAATCCCTTACTTTATTCCTCCGTACTATCATTTAATTTAGGTATTGTTATTTGGTGGTTAACTCGAAAAGTAAAAAAAGAATTATCAAAAAGAGATGGGTATATCATTGTAACCTTTGGTTGGCTTATTATGGGAATGTCAGGTTGTTTGCCTTTTTTATTAAGTGGAACAATTGATTCAATTCCATCGGCTCTTTTTGAGACTATTTCAGGCTATACTACTACTGGGGCTTCAATATTGAATGATGTGGAAGCATTGACTCCAGGTATAATGTTATGGAGAAGTATGACTCAATGGATTGGTGGTATGGGAATAATTGTATTGACTGTTGCTATTCTTCCTTTACTAGGAGTTGGTGGAATGGAACTTTTTACTGCAGAATCTCCAGGACCATCTTCAGTTAAGATTCATGCCAAAATTACGGATACAGCCAAGCGACTCTGGTTAATTTATGTATTGATAACTGGTGCCGAAGTTGTTTTATTAAAGTTTGCTGGTATGTCATGGCTAGATGCCATAAATCATTCTTTTACTACTGTAAGCACTGGTGGTTTTTCAACTAAAAATGCAAGTATTGCGGCTTATGAAAATCCATTGATTGAATACATTATTTCAGGGTTTATGTTAATTGGTGGAATTAACTTCACGATTATTTATTTTTTATGTAAATTTTCATTTCAAAAAGCTGCAGAAAATGAAGAGTTTAGGGTTTATTTAGGGATTGTTTCCTCGTTTGTCATTCTAATTACTACAACACTAATCTTGACAACGGATGATCAGATTGAAAAATCTTTTAGACAGGCTTTTTTTCAAGTAACAACAATAGTTACTACGACAGGTTTTTCAACTTCAAATTACGCTACATGGACACCATTTGCATATATGTTAATTGTATTCCTAATGTTTGTTGGCGGAAGTGCTGGTTCTACGGCTGGAGGTGTAAAAGTTGCAAGGCACTTAATTATCTTTAAAAATTCGTATTCAGAATTTAAACGCTTATTACATCCAAGAGGTGTTATTCGTGTGAGAATGAATAATCAGACTGTTGATTCTAAAAATGTATACAATGTATTAGCTTTCTTCTTTATATATCTTTTAGTATTTTTAATGGGTTCATTGGTGATTTCGGGGTTTGGATACGATATTGTTACATCAGCAGGAGC
Source organism: uncultured Bacteroidota bacterium (assembly GCA_913043145.1). Classification (GTDB taxonomy): domain Bacteria; phylum Bacteroidota; class Bacteroidia; order NS11-12g; family UBA9320; genus UBA9320. Next base: position 6,985 of record CAJWLP010000019.1, on the reverse strand, counting down.
AAGTATTGCATGTTTAGGTAATATAGGTCCAGGTTTTGGTGGGGTAGACCCTAGTAATTCTTTTGCTTTTTTTGGTGATGGTGCAAAATTATTTTTGTCATTTTTAATGTTACTTGGAAGACTTGAATTATTCACAGTTTTAATCCTTTTTACGCCAGCGTTTTGGTATAATGTTTAAAAAATGACATTATACTCATCTTAATTCTATTATTTTTGATAAATTCTTAAGTGTAATGAATAATCTATTTATAAAGTTATTTACTTATCTAGTCATTATTATACTGTCTGGACAAGGCGTTTTTGCTCAATCAAAATCAAATAAAGGCAAGGATTTTTGGGTTGGCTTCATGAAGCACAAAGAAGGTTCTTCATCGAAAACATCTCTTTACATTACTGCTGATTCAAACACGTCTGGTAATGTTTCAGTTCCAGGAGAATCATGGTCTCAAAATTTCTCAGTTACTGCTAATTCAGTTACTGTTGTGACTATCCCCTCGAATAAATCATATAATGATTGTTCGGATTGTATAACCAATAAAGGGGTAAATGTAACATCAAAGAAAGATATTATTGTATATGCTCACCACTATCAAGACGACCAATCAGATGCTACTTTAGTTCTGCCAACTCGAACATTAGGAAAGAGTTATTTTGTTGTTGGTTACAATCAAGTTTCGTTAGACAATTCAGGGCGGAATACATTTGGTATTGTAGCTGTTAAAGATGGCACTAAAATTAATATTACCCCAACACAATCTATTTCCAAAAATGGTGGGGGTACTTTGCCTGCAAATGCTACTTATTCCATAACTCTAGATAAAGGTGAGTTTTATCAGGGTGTTGCAAGTAGCGGAGCCTTTTCTGCTGATTTAACAGGTACGCAAATAGAAGTGATCGACACTGGTGCAAATGCAAATTGTAGAAGTATTGCTGTTTTCTCTGGTAGTACTTATTTGTCTATAAACTCAGGATGTTCTGGAACACGATCAGGTGATAACCTACTTGAGCAAATGTTTCCAATAACATCATGGGGAAGTAGTTTTGTTCTTGTACCTGCTTTAGGAAGAAATAGCGATAATTTTCGTTTTATAGCATCTGAAGATGGTACTGAGGTGGTAGCTTTCAATACTGGTGCTGCACCGGATGTTTACTATCTTAATAAAGGAGATTTTGGTGAGATTGATAAAGAAGCAAATGTTAGAAACGTAGTATCGAATAAGCCTATTATGGCAGTTCAATTTCAGAGGACAGCCTCTTGTGATGGTTGGAGAAATCGAACGGGTGATCCATCCATGACTATTTTAAACCCCTTAGAACAAACATTAAAAGACATTACACTGTATTCTAGTAGTTTTTATGATATTGATAACCATTATATCAATGTAGTAATACCTACTTCAGCTAAGTCTACATTTACCGTAGATGGTGTTGGAAAAACTTTTACTGCAGTGCCCAATAATGCAAACTACAGTTATACTCGTTTTTCTGTTACTGCTGGGAATCATAGGTTGAAGGCTGCTGCGGGTTTTATTGCTACCGCTTATGGAGAGGGAAGATATGAAAGCTATGGGTATGCAGCAGGAGCAAATGTTAAGGATTTGACTGCTACCGCTAGTGTTGCCAATTCAACTCTAAATACAATCTCATCGTCTTGTGTTGGAAGACCTACAAAATTTAGAGGAAATGCAGAATACAAAGCAGTTAGGTGGAAATGGTTCTTTGGTGATGGTGATACCTCAAGTACACAAAATCCAACACACGTTTATAGTGATACAGGGGTTTTTCAAGCCAAGTTGTATGTTTATAAGCCTACGTTTGATGGTTGTAGTAATTATGATTCAGCTTTTGTTGAAATTAGTGTTTACGATCCACCAATAGCAAAACTATCTTATGGTAGTATTTGTGATAGTTCCACTGTTGTTTTTAACGACATAAGTATAATACCTTCAAAAGAAGAACGTTTAACTACAATATGGAATATTGATGATGCACCAACTAAATACTCAAAAAACGCATCTAACTATTTTGATACAATTGGAAAATTTCCAATTAGGATGGAGATCATAACAAAGAATCAATGTAGGGATACAATTATTGATACATTAGTAGTGAACCCAACACCAGAGGCTGATTTTTTATCTAATGATGTCTGTTTCTCTGATTCGTCATACTTTACAAATACATCTAAAATAAGTTCTGGTACAATTGATACTTATGTTTGGGAATTTCCAAATTCTGATGGTGATAGCATTTCCTCACCGACTTATTTCCTAAAAGATTCAGGTAATTATATTATTACTTTGACTGTTTTGTCAGACAGCGGTTGTTCTAATATAGCCAGTAAGACAGTTTATAAATATCCAAATTTTGACGTAGCATTTTTATATAACGACACCTGCTTTGGATTTGGTAATACATTTAATAATACATCAAAAATTGATGGGGGCAGCTTTACAGACACCATTTGGACTACTTCAAGTCTTGATACGGCATATTCTTATGATTATGATAATCAATTTTCATCTGTAGGGACTTACACAATTAAACTTGTCATGGAACAAGACAGTTTTTGTAAAGACTCATTTGTACAAGACATAAATGTAAATCCTTTGCCTTCACCAGATTTTAAAGTTAGGAATACTTGTTTTGGTGATAGTACGCAGTTTATTGATGCTTCAGCTATAGTATCAGGTTCTTACACGCAATACTGGGATTTATCTGATGGTTTTACAGACGAAGGGGATTCAGTAAAAGCAAAATATATTAACGGTGGTCAGAAAACCATCCTTTTAAAACTGGTTTCAGATGAAGGTTGTGAGGCTGATACGTCTAAATCAATTGTCATTACCTCTCCTGAAATTAAAGATATAAATGTTAAAGCTATTTGTAATGGACTTACCCAACAAATAAGCTCAACAAATAGTATGGGACTGGATAGTTTTGTTTCATATAGTTGGGAGATTGATGGGTTAACTGTCTCGTCAGATTCTGTATTTGATTATAAAGCTATTAACGCAGGAATGAATAAAATTCAGTTGTTTGTTCAAACAAAAAATGGTTGTACAATTAGCTTTTTGGATAGTTTTGTTGTATATCCACTTCAGTCAACAGCTTTTTTTATTGACGACCAGTGTTTAAACTTACCCATTTCTCCTATTGATTTTTCAACCATAACGCCACCTAGTACTTTTACTAAATATGAGTGGTTTCTTGATGGAAACTTTATTTCATCAAGTATAAGACCAAAACTTACTCCAGCTAATATTGGCACACATACTTTATTGCTCAAGACTACAAGTACCGATGGATGTATTGATAGTGTTTTGAATTCATTTTTAATTCATCCATTACCTAAAAGCTCTTTCAATTCAACGTTCAATTGTTTTGGTGATAATACTGAAATTAATAATACTAGTACAATAACCTCTGGATCTATTGATCTAAACCAATGGTCAGTTGATGGTAATAACTTTAACACCAAAAATGTAACTTATAAGTTTCCTGATGTAAACACATATTCAGTAGAGCTAATAACAACTAGTAATGAAGGTTGTAAGGACACTCTAATTCAAGATGTTATTATTAATCCTTTACCTGAATTATTGATTTCTTTAGATAGTGATACTGGCTGTATTCCTTTTGATATTCAAGTTGTGAATAATTCAACCATTCAATCTGGATCAATATCGGAATATCTATATAATTGGGGAGATGGTAACAGCAGTGTAGGTTCAAATCCTGGTTTTACATACACTATTCCAGGTAAGTACAGTGTATCTATTCGAGGTACGTCGGATAAAGGTTGTGTGGATTCTGTAATGTTATCTGATTCTGTCGTAGTGTTTGATAATCCGAAGGCAGATTTTTATTATACGCCAGAAGACCCTTCAACATTAAAAAATGTAATTACATTGGTTGATAGTTCCTCAAAAGATGCGATTGATTGGATATGGACAGTCAGTGACGGTGGTTCTTACAGTGGCTCATCTGCACAGCACACTTTTATAGATTCTGGTAATTATATTGTAACTCTTCGTATAATTAATAACAATGGATGTTTTGATGAAGAGACAAAAGTTATATATGTGAATGCGGATTTATTTATCCATATTCCTAATGGTTTTTCTCCAAATGGTGATGGAATTAATGATACTTATGGATTAGCCGGAATGACACAAGGTGTTTTTCAAATGGAAATGGATATTTACAACCAGTGGGGGGAAAAGGTATTTCATTCTGAAAATGTGAATGATCGATGGGATGGAACCTATCAAGGGGAGCCTGCCCAACAGGGAGTCTATTTGTTTAGAGTTAAATATACCAATCCAAAGCAAACCAAATGGTATTATAATAATGGTGAAATTCATTTAATGAGATAGAATCATTAAAACTCAATTTTATTCTATACCATTGTGAAATGATTCGTAATGCAATTGTGTTTACAACCTTCTTTTTTTTAGCTTCTTGCCAAAAAAATAATATGCTAAAAGTTCCAGAATTTTCGTTTAATTCAATTGATGGTCATCACATTAATTCTGATTCAATTCATGGAGATGCAACAGTGATATGTGTTTGGGCAACCTGGTGTGGTGATTGTATTCGTGAAATTCCTGAACTTAATGAGTTAGTAACTAAATATGCTAATAATAATCAGGTTAATTTTATTGCGTTAAGTGATGAGGACGAAGCAACTGTTCGTAAATCATTAAAACGTTTCCCGTTTAACTTCCAACACGTAGTCAATTCAAAATCATACAGCGATCAATTAATTACTGGTGCTGTTAAACATTTTCCACAAGTAGTTGTTATAGATGATGACTTGAATGTAATTTATGAGGTAACTGAAAATAAAGGCAAAATTTTTAACGTCTTAGACTCACATATTCAAGATATCATTAAATAGTAATCATTGAAAAATAAACTCTGTTCTAAAAACAATCAGCATTCTTTCACCGCTAGATATTTTAGTTCCACAAAAAGTATTGCTAGTGATGATTGGCGTGCGTTTTTAAATAATCAAAACCTGTATCTTAGTATAGCGTATTTAAATGCTCTTGAAATTGGATTGCCAAGCTATAGTTTTCGTTATGTCCTATTTTATAATAAAGATGAAAAAGTTGTTGGATTAGCATATTTCCAAATAATTCATATCACAGAAAATGACATAAAATTTGAAGCTCTTTCTAATAAAATGAATGGTTTATTGCCAAATTCCCTCAAGAAATGGATCAAAACTAGATTGCTTATTTGTGGAAATGCTTTTGCTACAGGAGAGAATGGATTTTTATTTTCAGATGATGTATTAAAAAATGATAGGCTTCAATTGATTGATGAAGCTACTAAATACATAATTGACAAAGAAGATATTCAAAATAGAAGAATTTCAATATCATTAATCAAGGAGTTTTGGGATAGAAACAATCTAATGTCATCTAAATTTGTTAACTATGGTTATCATGAATTAAATATTGATGTGAATATGATTGCTCAAATTGACTCTAACTGGACTAGTTTCAATGATTATATGAATGCTCTAAATTCAAAGTTTCGAACAAAAACAAAGCAAGTTTTTAAAAAATCTGAAAATCTTGACATTATTGATTTTAATATAATTACCATTAAGGAAAGGTTATCAGAGATTGAAGAATTGTACAATCATATGGTTGATAGGTCAAGCTTTTCTTTTGGTAGGTTAAATGCAAATACATTATTAAAACTCAAGGAAAATTTGGGAAAGGCATTTTATTTCAAAGGTTATTTATTGAATGATAAATTAATTGGTTTTGCTACTGCTACAAGAATAGATAAAGAACTAGATGGAAATTTTATTGGGATTCATCATCAATACAATAAAGATTATTCTGTTTATCAACGAATTTTATATGATTTTATAACGTGTGCTATTGATGAAAGATTAAAAACTGTCAGATTAGGTAGAACTGCTGAGGAGATAAAGAGTGGAGTAGGGGCTATGCCTAATGTAATGAAGTTTTATGCTAAACATCAAAACAGATTTAAAAACAGTATAATAAAGCCTTTTTTAAGTTTATTAAGACCATCTGAATTTAATTTAAGAAGACCTTATAAAAAAAGAAATATGATTAAGAAAGGAGCTTAAATTAAAGCTTTGATGACAACTATTATTGAAAATAATATGAGAAGCATTCCTATTATTTTTGATAAAGAAATAAGATTTTTTGGGTTTAAATAATCGGCTATAAAGGATGCACCAAATACTTTCATGACATCAGTGGTAAATATGCCTATTAATATTCCAAAAATGAACCAATAAATATGATATGATTCTGTAAATGTTTGTTCTGCAATGGTTACAAATCCAATCCAAATAACAAATACTGCTGGATTAATAAAATTGACTGTAAAGCCCTGCATAAAAGGTTTAATCGCTTTTTTTGGCAATTGTTTTTCTTGATCATTAGATAGTTGAACTGGTTTAAATAAGATCGAAATTCCAAAAAATGCTAGAATACCTGCACCAATAATTTGAGAACTTGTTTGGTTAACATAATTAATTAAAAACTCTTTTGAAAATATAAGACAAATGAAAGCAACGAATATGTCGCTCAGTAATATTCCAAGTGCAGTTAGAATTCCATTTAATTTACTACCTTGAAGTGAGTTTTTAATCAGAGTAAAGAAGACAGGACCAATTATGAATGAGGTGCCTAATCCAATAAATAACCCCTGAATTATCGGAATCATCAATTATTTCTTAAATATTTAAAGTCAGTGTAAAACGTTCCAAAAGGTAATATTGCTGCAATTAATATGATCACAAATGTTTTATTTGACCATGATAATTTCTGTTTCATTATAATCGAAAAAAATACATAAGAAATAAATAAAATACCGTGAGGCATCCCAATAGATTTTACAACTGCATCATTTTGAAAAAAATATTTTAATGGTACACCAATGCCAATAAGTACTATAAATGAAAATCCCTCTAAAAATGCTATTATTC
>CAJWLP010000018.1 GCA_913043145.1 uncultured Bacteroidota bacterium | reverse complement strand
TTTTTTTGAAGACAAGTAAACCCCGATACCTCGCTTTAGGTTCTTACAGCTTTAACTCCATCCAAACTATTGATCATGCCATGCTCCAAGATTACCAATATTGGCTTAACTCAATTATAAATAAATCAATTAAAATCAGTGGTCAATCTGAAAAAATGAGATTTCAGTTTTACTCAAAAAACCTTCAATTAATGAAGAAATTGACCAATAATCTTTCCCTCACTTAATAGCACTTAGTTAAATATATCTCATCTACATTGACAATTTATCAGTTGATTAGTCATTAAACACTAATTGAAAGTAAAAAAAATGATGTTGATTTGCACCATGCTTTCACCACTTACAGCAATTAGCCCGATCGATGGGAGGTATCACAATAAGGTAAATGAATTAGCTCCTTATTTTTCTGAATACGGATTATTCAAATATCGCGTGTGGATTGAAATAGAATATTTCATTTCATTATCTAAATTGGGATTGAAACCTTTCCCAGAAATATCAAAAGAAAACCAGACTTTTTTGAGAACTATCTATCAAAATTTTAATGAAGAAGATGCTTATCAAATTAAGGAAATTGAGAAAACAACCAATCACGACGTAAAAGCTGTAGAGTATTTCATAAAAAACAAACTCAAAGGAACTTCTCTTGAACCATACAGTGAGTTTGTACACTTTGGTCTGACCAGTCAAGACATTAACAATACTGCTGTTCCTTTTAGTATGCAGTTAGGTATTGATGAGGTTTTGATACCTACTATTAAGAATAGCTTAGAACAAATTGAATCTTTTGCCAACGAATGGAAAAAAGTACCTCTTCTCTCTAGAACCCACGGACAAGCTGCAACACCTACCACTGTAGGTAAAGAGTTTGCTGTTTTTGCAGAACGAATTCGAGTTCAGCTAGAGACACTTATTCATACACCCATAAGTGCCAAATTTGGAGGTGCTACGGGTGCATTCAATGCTCACAGACTGGCTTTCCCAGATGTGAATTGGCCAGAATTCGGTGACCGATTAGTTAATGAATTAGGGTTAGTTAGAAGCTATCCTACAACCCAAATTGACCACTATGATCAATTGGCAGCTGTGTTTGATGCTCTGAGGCGTATTAATATTATCCTTATGGATTTCGCTAAAGATGTTTGGCAATATATCAGTATGGATTTCTTCAAACAAAAAATTGTTGCGGGTGAAATTGGGTCAAGTGCTATGCCACATAAAGTCAATCCGATTGATTTTGAGAATGCTGAGGGAAACCTCGGTATTGCCAATGCATTATTTGATCATTTAAGTAATAAGCTACCCATCAGTAGACTTCAAAGGGATTTGACAGATAGTACAGTATTGAGAAATGTTGGTGTTCCCCTTTCCCACACATTAATTGCTATTAAAAGCTTGAATAAAGGAATGGGAAAACTCATCTTAAATGAAGAGGCTATCCATGCAGATTTAAATAAAAATTGGGCTGTTGTAGCGGAAGCTATTCAAACCATTTTGAGACGTGAAAAAGTGGAAGGTGCATATGAACTCCTAAAAGACCTCACAAGAACCAATGACGGTATCAACGAACATAGTATTGCTTTGTTTGTAGCTAAATTGGACGTTTCTGATGCTGTTAAAATGGAGATAAGCAAAATCACTCCGTTTAACTACCTTGGATATGCTACAGAATAAAAAAACATTAGTGATTGGTGCATCACCTAAAGCAGAAAGGTATAGCTTTAAGGCTACCCAAATGTTGCAAGAATATAATCACGAAGTGGTTCCATTTGGGATTAAAAAAGGAGCCATCGGAATACTTAATATCATGAACCATTGGCCCGAAAAAGAATCATTTGACACAATAACACTTTATGTTAATTCAAAACTACAAGAGCAATACAATGAAAAAATTATAACTCTAAATCCCAAACGAATCATTTTCAATCCAGGAACAGAAAATGAAAAACTAGCCAATATGGCTAAACAAAATAATATTCAAACCATAAATGCATGTACCTTAGTACTTTTGCGATCAAATCAATATTAAGAAATGAAAAATATTCCATTCATTCTATTTGCCCTATTCATCATAAGTTGTACAAAAAGTCAAGAGTCGCTTTTAGCCGAAATTCAAGCTTTTGAAAAATCTGAAAAAACAGGAACTCAAGAAGGACTCGAAGAATTATCTAAACTCCATAAATACTACGGACTAAAATATTCCGACACCAAGGCTAACAGTTATTTGTACGCTGCCGCCCAATATTACTTTTATGAAAATGACACTACAGAGTCAATTGATCTTTTATCCGAATACATTACCCGAGATGATAGTTCCAATCGATATAGAAATGCGGCTATCAATTTAGCCATTATGCATGCTAGAGAACATCAATATGATAAATCTCAAGATTTAATAAATGAAATCTTGGATAAAAATTTGCCTACACCCGCCCAATGGCAAGACATCATTAAACTGTATCAAAATAAAATTTCGGATGCTACCACAATTCTGCAACCTAAAGACTTTGAAAATTTAACTATGGGATACACTGCCGTAGGAAGATTTAGTGATGCAGTTAGAACATTAGATAATGCTATTGTAAAATGGCCAAAATTCGAAAATCGAAATAATCTCATTTATCGTGCAGGATTCATCGCATGGGAGTACCTGCAAGATACTAAATTAGCAGAAAAATATTACACCCAATTTTTGAATGAATATCCGAATAATGAAAAGGCTTCAGAGGTAAAAGAAATTCTGAATTCGGGAATGCTAGAAATGTCTGACGAGGCCATACTTAACACGTTAAAAGGTAAATAATGCCCATAGCACTAATCACAGGAACAACTGCAGGAATTGGAGCTGCATCTGCTAAAATTCTTGCTGAGAATGGGTATGATTTAATCCTAAATGGTCGTCGAAATGATCGTCTCGAAGAGCAAAGCAGACAACTCACAAATCAATATGGTATTCAGACGAAAATCATGCATGTTGATATTCGAGATCATGAGGAGGTAGAAAAATACATTGCTAATTTATCTTCAGAGTGGAATTCGATTGATTTACTTATCAATAATGCGGGATTAGCAGCAGGATTAAGCAGCATTGAATCTGGAAGTATTGATCACTGGAATCGAATGATTGATACCAATATAAAAGGTCTTTTGCATGTAACAAAATACGTAACTCCTTTACTCAAAAATACAAAAGGACATATCGTCAATATTGGTTCTATTGCAGGTAAAGAAGTTTATCCAAATGGAAACGTATATTGTGGTACAAAGCACATGGTGGATGCACTAAATAAGGCTATGCGAAGAGAATTAGCAGAATTTGGAGTTCGTGTTACAAGCATTAATCCAGGTGCTGTGGAAACTGAATTTTCCGTGGTGAGACTTGATGGAAATTTTGAGAAAGCTAAAAAAGTCTATAACGGTTTTGAAAATCTAGTAGCTCAAGATATCGCTGATGCAATTTGGTTTGCAGTGAGCCGTCCTAAGCATGTTAACATCAATGAACTAATCATCATGCCATCAGCACAACCCGCTGCTGGCGAAGTAATTCGAAACAAAGGACTTTAAATTAATAACCAGAAGCTCCAGCTAGACGAGTATCCCTAGAATGAATACTCATGACAGGAAATGTACTGCTATTGACTAACTGTTGTGCATAGGTTCCCATGAATAAACCAGCACTTTCAGTTTCCGTCATGATAAGCATCAATCCTGCATTTACCTCCTCACCGTAACTAATACACGATTCTGCTACGTTAGCTCCATACTTTTCTTCTTTAGTACATTTTATACCTCTCTCAGACAAATAATTTATCGTTTGATTAACATATGAACGAACATGTTTTTGGGTTTCTGAAGAGTTACTTTTTGATATGCCTAATACATGAACAGTCGAATCAAAGGCTTTTGCTAATTTAATACAATAAGGTACTTTCTGACGTGTCGTATTGGAGTCTAATAATGGAAGAAGTATATGATTTAATTCAGGGGAAGATGACTTTTCAGGCACACTAATAACGGGGCAAGTAGAACTACTTATCACCTTAAATGCATTACCTCCCATCCACAGGGGTTTCCAACCACTGGTTCCATGAGTTCCAATAAGAATCAAGCTATAATTATGCTGTTGCTCTAACTTTATCACTTCATCATAAACAGCACCAGATCGTTCAAAAATCTCAATTTTCAGATGCTTGTTTTGCGAAAAATCTTCTAAGTAAGACTTATTTTTTTCTTGATTTATATCCTCTTCTGAAACAACAAGTGCTGTTATTTCGGAATCAAATTTTTTAGCCACTCCATAGGCACTTTGAAGAGCTGATTTTGAAGAATCACTTCCATCAAATGCTATTAAAATTTTCTTAAATGCTGTATCCATAATAATCCGTTTTAATTGTTTTTGGTGCAATAAATTTAATCCAAAAAAAAGAGAAAATCAAGTTGAGTGGGATTTACAGACAATAATAAATCAGATTTTTGATTTAAAAACACACAACTAAATACTAGTTGAAACGGAAATCCAAGCCCAAAGAATTCAGTTTCTTTTTAGTAATCTCATCCATTTGAATTTTGTACCTTTGGGATGTAGCTGATACACTTTTTTTACCATTTATAATTTTAAAGGCCAGTTTCACCTTGCCTCGTTCGTCAATCAAATCAAATATAGACTCCATGATTGTTTCATTAACATCATCCGCTTTAATTTCAAGGGTAACTTTCTTTAATTGGTGATCTACGGTATCTTCTAAAAAAGTCATTTGAAATAAATTTAAATCTAACTTTTCAGGATCACGGTAGCTTTTCTCTCCTTTTGCCGTAATAAATATTTGAGCATTTAATTCAATCCACGGTTTAAATTGCGTATACTTTTCTCCAAATAGAGCAAACTCACGTGTTCCACTAAAATCCTCTAGTGTGAAAATACAAAATGGTTTACCATTTTTACTAACCGAATCTCTAACTGTCGTAATCAACCCAGCAAGCTTTATTTCTGACCCTTCAAGTTTTAAATTTTGTTCTTCTAAATTGAGGATCGTATGTGTGGTAAAATGATCTATCTCAAACTTGTAGTTATTTAATGGATGACCAGAAATATAAATTCCAACAAGCTCCTTTTCAAGTTGGAGTTTCTCCATAAGAGACCATGGCTCTATGGTTGGCAATACTGGCTCAGATATTTCTAATGAGCCCGCACCTCCAAACAGTGATGCTTGATTACTTAGTGCATCACTTTGAACCTGATTTCCAAATTTTACTGCCAAATCTACACCTTTACCCTGCCCTTTATCAACTACGTATGCTGACCTGTTTACTCCAAACTCATCGAAAGCACCTGCAATGGCCAAATTTTCTAGCGATTTCTTATTGACCACACGCTGATTGACGCGTTTACAAATACCAAAAATACTTTTGTACACTCCATTTTTATTTCGTTCTCTAATAATCTCCCCTGCAGCAGTATCTCCAACTCCCTTGATAGCTGCTAATCCAAATCGTATTGCTCCATCTTTGTTAACACTAAACTTTCGTTCACTCTCATTGGCACTCGGTCCCAAAATCTCGATACCCATCCACTTACATTCATCCATAAAAAAGCTCACCTTCTTTATATCATTCATGTTATGAGTGAGTACTGAAGCCATAAATTCTGCAGGATAATGAGCTTTAAGATATCCGGTGTGAAATGCTAAATATGCATAACATGTACTATGACTTTTATTAAATGCGTATGAGGCAAAAGCCTCCCAATCCGTCCAAACCTTTTTGAGTATTGTCTCATTATGACCTCGCTCAGTCCCTTGTGAAATAAATAAATCAAAGAGCTTGTTCATCTCTTCAATTTTCTTCTTTCCCATCGCCTTTCTTAGGCTATCTGCCTGTCCCTTAGTAAAACCAGCAAGTTTTTGGGAAAGAAGCATTACTTGCTCCTGATATACTGTAATCCCGTAGGTGTCTGCAAGATATTCCTGCATATCATCTAGATCATAATTAATAGCTTCACGACCATGTTTACGTGCAATAAAGTTTTTTATATACTCCATTGGTCCTGGTCGATAAAGAGCATTCATAGCTATTAAATCCTCAAATTTGTCGGGCTTCAACATCTTGAGATTTTTTTGCATACCTGGACTTTCAAACTGAAAAATACCGTTGGTATTTCCCTTTGAAAATAGTTCTAATGTCTTTTTATCGTCTAATGGAATCTCGTCAGGAATTATGGTAACTCCACGTTTATTTTTGATGATTTCCACTGAATCTTTTATGATTGTCAGTGTTTTGAGGCCTAAGAAATCCATTTTTAGTAGACCAGCTGACTCGACAACACTATTATCAAATTGAGTAACTAATAAGTCCGAATCTTTGGCTGTTGTTACAGGTACATACTTTGTAATATCATCTGGCGTAATAATTACACCACAAGCATGAATACCAGTATTTCTAACCGATCCTTCTAAGCGTTTAGCGGTTCTGATCATTTGCCCTATAGAGTCATCATTTTCTGAAAGTTTTCTGAAATCTTCAGCAGCTTTAACTTGCTCTGAGTTCATATCTCCTTTTAGTTTTTTGTCAATCCCTTGCTCATCCAAAACCTTCTTTAAATTAGCACTAAGATGAGCTGGAAAAGTTTTCGTAACCCTATCTACTTCTCCAAGTGGAACATCCATCACTCGGCCGACATCTCTAAGTGATGAACGAGCAGCCATACTACCATATGTAATAATTTGAGCTACTTGGTTTTTTCCATATTTATCTACTACATAATCGATTACTTTTTGTCTTCCTTCATCATCAAAATCAATATCAATATCAGGTAATGATACGCGTTCTGGGTTAAGGAATCTCTCAAATAGTAAGTCATAAGCAATTGGGTCAACATTGGTTATCCCAAGGCAATAGGCAACAGCACTTCCTGCCGCTGAACCCCTTCCGGGGCCAACTGATACACCCATATTTCGAGCAACACTTGTGAAATCTTGAACAATCAAAAAATAACCTGGATAACCTGATTCTTTAATTACTGAAAGTTCAAATAATAATCGCTCTTCAATATCTGATGTCATGCTAGGATATCTGCGTTTTGCACCCTCAAAAGTGAGGTGCTTTAAATAATCATCCTGACTTTTAAATTCAGGTGGCATAACAAAATTAGGCAGCAAAACATCTCGAGTTAATTGAGGAGTTTCTATACTATCAACAACAATATTTGTATTATCTAGTGCTTCTGGAATATCTGCAAAGAGTATACCCATTTCTTCTTGAGTCTTGAAAAAGAACTCGTTATTTGGAAATGCAAAACGCATTCCTTTTCCATATCCTTTTGGGTCTGTAATTCTGGAACCAGTATTCACACACAGAAGAATATCATGTGGCAATGCGTCATCCTCTTCCATATAGTGAGAATCATTTGTAGCAATAATTTTCAGGTCATATTTTTTAGCAAAACTTATAAGTACCTGATTTACGTCTTCCTGACTCATCCCTGTACCATCAATATTCTGAATACCGTGACGTTGTAGCTCTATGTAAAAATCCTCGCCAAAAATATCAATGTACTCCTTAAGGATAATTTCAGCCTCCTCTTCACCTTTGAATAAAATTGCCTGAGGTATCTCTGCACCAATACAACAAGAGGTAGCTATTAAACCCTCACTATGTCTTTTAAGGACAGCTTTGTCTATTCTTGGAAATTTACCATACAAACCTTCCATAAAACCAATGGAACACAATAGAGATAAATTTTCGTACCCTTTCTGATTCTTAGCCAAAATGAGTTGATGAAACCTTTTATCTTTTGTATCACCCACAAAAGACCTTCGGGTCCTATCCTCAACCATATAGAATTCACATCCTAAAATCGGCTTCACTCCGTGTTTTAGACCTGAATTGACAAATTTGAATGCCCCAAACATGTTTCCATGATCGGTTAGAGCAACTGCTCTCATTCCATCAGCTTTTGCCTTAGCAAACATATCGTCAATTGGTGAAGCCCCATCAAGTAAAGAAAACTGACTATGGCAATGTAAATGAGAGAATGAAGGCATTGTTTATTCTATTTTATACAAGTATAGTTTAAATAAGATGTAATCATTTAAGATTTTATTTGACAGCATAGATATATCAGCTGGATAGTTTTATTATTGTTTTGATTTTTAGCAATTTGAAGAAAATATTACAATACCTCAACAAATTTTACACAGACCATTTTAGTTGGAAAGAACTCATTATTGCTATACTTTTTGTTGTTGGATTTTGCTTTTTAAAATACTACAAATACATACCCTATTACAACAATGACATATCGTTGCTAACAAGTTGGTGGTATAAGGCATATCATCAAAATCTTAAATTACCTTTTCATTTTGTGCTTTATCTAACACCATTATTAATTGGATATTTTATTCATAGCTTTATTCATAACTATTGGGAATTCTGGAGGAATCCGCGATTTATTGTATTGTTAATAGTTGGAGTCCTTATATTTTCTTTTAGAAGTTCTATTTCATTCTTTATTAGTGATTGGTTAAATCAACATTCTAATTATCCTCATACAGATTGGCTAAATAAAATTATAGGGACCATAGCCCGTGGTCTATTTGTGTTTATGGTTTTGTTTATTTATTGGATCTTTACGGATAAAAATAATCAACCATTCTATGGATTTACTTCTAAAGATTTTGATTTTAAGCCATACCTAGTTATGCTCGCTTGTATGGTTCCACTCATAGCTGCAGCAAGTACTCAAACTGATTTTCTAACCTCTTATCCTCGAGTACAAAGACTTCAATCTATCGATATAACTATCCCTAGTCATTGGAAGTTTTACGCTATTTATGAATTTTTATACGGACTAGACTTCTTCACTATCGAATTTTTTTTTAGAGGTTTTATGATTCTAGCATTCATTGGAATTGTAGGGCCAAAAGCGATAATCCCTGTCGCTTACATGTATGTTGTGATTCATTGGAATAAGCCTATGGGTGAATTGATAAGTTCTTTCTTTGGTGGTAGCTTATTGGGGATTATATCTTACTACAGTAAATCCATATGGGGCGGAATCATTGTGCATGTTGGTATTGCGTGGATGATGGAAATAGGTGCATTCATTAGTAAATATTTTTTTCATGAATGAATTTTTAGCATCCGATATCCAATTTTTAAAAGGCGTAGGATCTACACGTGCTGAAGTTTTACAAAAAGAACTAGGGATTTTCTGCTTTAATGATCTTTTAAACTATTTTCCATTCAGGTATGTTGATCGCTCTAAGTTTTTTAAAATATCTGAAATTGATTCGGACTCAAGCTACATTCAATTAAAAGGGAAAGTCAAACATATTGAAGAAGTTGGAGCCACTAAAAAAAAACGACTAGTTGCTATATTTTCAGATGGCAATCAAGAAGTTGAGCTAGTTTGGTTTAAAGGAATTAACTGGATAAAGAGATCTATTAAGATTAATGAAGAGATTATAATTTTTGGCAAACCAAATCACTATAAAGGTAGTATCAATTTTAGTCATCCCGAGCTTGACACGGTTGAGAATCGATTGAAATCTGCACCACTTGAAGCGGTATATCATACCACAGAAATGATGAAGAATAGGCGTATCGAAACTAAAATTATTCGACAAATCTCTCAAAATATTGTAAATCATGAACGATTTGCAATACCAGAAATATTTACTGATAAATTTTGTGAAAAATATAAACTCATACCCCGACACAAAGCATTCAAATATATCCATCAACCTCCAAGTCAACGTCATATAGAGGCAGCACAATACCGGTTCAAGTTTGAAGAGTTATTTTTTTTACAATTTCCTTTCATACGAAAAAAAATCAACCGTAAAGAAGTTCATCACGGTATTACATTTATAAATCAAGAAAATTTATACACCCAATTTATTAATGAATATCTAATATTTGATTTAACTAATGCTCAAAAAAGGGTATTAACCGAAATTTCGTCTGACTTGTATTCTGGCAAACAAATGAATAGGCTATTACAGGGTGATGTTGGAAGTGGAAAAACCATTGTTGCTTTTTTAACCGTATTACGAGCAATTGACAATAACTATCAAGCAAGTTTAATGGCACCAACTGAAATACTTGCTATTCAGCACTATATAGGTCTTAAAGAATTAGCCGACAAAATCAATATCCGGATAGGACTTTTAACAGGTTCAACTACTAAAAAAGAACGGATAGAACTTCATGAGAAATTACAAACGGGTGAGATTAAACTTCTAATAGGCACCCATGCCTTGATAGAAGACGCTGTTTTATTTAAGAAATTAGGGCTGGTCATAATTGATGAGCAACATCGATTCGGTGTTGCACAACGAGCCAAACTTCAAAGCAAAGGAATTCAAAACCCACACGTTTTAGTAATGACTGCTACCCCAATACCTAGAACTCTAGCTATGAGTATGTATGGAGACTTAGATTATAGCGTCATTGATGAAATGCCTGCAGGTCGTAAGCAGATTAAAACAGCACATAGATTTGGATTTGCACGTCAAAAAGTACACGACTTCGTAAGAGAACAAGTTATCAAAGGTCGACAAGTATATATTGTTTATCCATTGATTGAAGAATCTGAAAAATTAAATTACAGAGATCTAAACAATGGTTACGACGAACTGCTTTTAACCTTTCCAAGACCAAAATATCAAGTTGAAATGCTTCATGGTAAAATGAAACCAAGCGATAAAGAAGCAAAAATGAGAGATTTTGCAGAGGGTAAAATAAATATTTTAGTCAGCACCACCGTAATAGAAGTAGGAATAAATGTCCCAAATGCAACGATTATGATCATTGAAAGTGCTGAAAAATTCGGCTTATCTCAACTTCATCAACTTCGTGGAAGGGTAGGTAGAGGTAGTGAACAGAGTTATTGTATATTGCTAAGTAGTAAAAAATTAAGCAGTAATGCAAAGACAAGGCTTCAAGCCATGGTTCAAACATCCAGTGGATTTGAGTTAAGTGAAATTGATATGCAGCTTCGTGGTTTTGGTGATATAGCTGGGACTAGACAAAGCGGTCTCGACCAACTAAAACTAGCCTCATTAAATACAGATTCAGGCATAGCAGACGAGGCCCGAAATGCTATAGTAGAGATTCTAAGTGAAGACCCTCAGTTGATAGATCATCAAAGTCTTTATCTTTATATGAAAGACAAGCAAGGGTATACTGATTGGGAAAACATTGCTTAAGAGCTATTCAATTAAACTTTTCAATTTTTGATAATTACTAGCAACATTCTGCTTATGAGTTTCTTCTGCATACATAAATAATCTTGATTTATTGCTCAATGATTTAAGCGTTACAAAAGTTGATACCCTTGTATGTAAACTATCCAAAGACTTGAATTCAATACGCTCATCCCATTCAAAAAAATCTTTAATTACACCATGAGTTGAATAGCTTTTATTAGGTTGAAATGACAAAATGACCTTATCCATTATCATGGAATTTTCTCCTTGATAATAAATTTGAAATTGTTTTCCAATAGTAGAATTAGTATTGTCGTCTATATGGACCGAATCAATACCCTCAACCCATTGGGGAAGAGAAGATGGGTCTGTCATTAAAGAAAAAACTGAATCAACCGGAACATTAAAATCTTCATTAACTTGAAAAGTTAATTCCTTTGGTGCCATAAATACTAGTCCATAGTATGCTGCTGCGATGAATGTGATAAAAACACCCGTGTATTTTAGTGATTTCATTAAAAAATAATCAATGAATTAGCCTAGCCACATATTTACCCAGGACATCCAGTTCAATATTCACTTTCTCACCAACCTTTAATGCGTGGAAATTTGTATGATTATAGGTATACGGAATAATAGCTACACCAAACTGCCTTTTATTGACACCGGTAACCGTCAAACTGGTTCCATTAATAGTGATGGAACCTTTATGAATGATAAGCTTTTCAGGAGAATGATCATGGATGTTTGTAAAATGCTCATCCAATTGGAATTGATATTCCCAACTACCACCCTTGTCCTGAATTTCGACTACTGATGCCAGGCCATCAACATGTCCTTGAACTATATGACCATCTAGACGATCATTCATACGAATACATCGTTCGAAATTAACTTTATCCCCTGTGTTCAAATCTCCAAGATTAGTCAATTTTAAAGTTTCTTCTATTGCGGTTACTTTGTAGGTATTTCCTTTAATAGAAACAACTGTTAAGCATACTCCGTTGTGAGCAATACTTTGGTCTATCTTTAATTCTTGTGTATATTCACTCTCAAATGTAAAATGAATGTTTGTTCCGTCTTTTTCTATGTCAAGAACTACTGCGATAGACTCTATGATACCACTAAACATGGATCAACTATTTACACTTCCATCCAAAAATTCACGATTCATTCGAGCAATATTAGTAAGTGATATTCCTTTAGGACACTCTACCTCACATGCTCCAGTATTCGTACAATTACCAAAACCCTCTGAATCCATTTGAGCCACCATATTTTGAGCTCTTTCTTTTGCTTCTACTTTCCCTTGAGGGAGAAGAGCATACTGAGAAATTTTAGCTCCAACAAATAACATTGCACTACTATTTTTACATGTAGCAACACATGCACCGCAACCAATACACGTAGCTGCATCCATGGCGAGATCCGCATTTTCTTTTGGTATGGGTGTGGCATTAGCATCTTGTGTATTCCCACTTGTATTCACTGAGATGTAACCTCCGGAATGCTGTATTCTATCGAATGCACTTCGATCGATAACTAAATCCTTTAAAACAGGAAAAGCATTTGCTCTAAATGGTTCAATGAATATTGTGTCCCCATCATTAAAGCTTCTCATGTGCAATTGGCATGTTGTTGTACCTTTAACAGGACCATGAGCTTCTCCATTAATGAACATGGAACAACTCCCACAGATTCCCTCTCTACAATCGTGATCAAATGCAACAGGACGTTCACCATTGTCAATGAGTTGTTGATTTAAAACATCCATCATTTCAAGAAAGGACATATGTTCAGATATCCCTCCTAGTTGATAATCAACCATCTTTCCTTTTTCTTGGGGACTATCTTGTCTCCATACTTTAAGATTCAAATTCATGTCTTTCATGGTTACTTATATGATCTTTGTTTTAGTTCAATATCGTTAAATTGTAATTCCTCTTTGTGAAGTAATGCCTCGCTTGGAACACCTGTATGTTGCCAAGCTGAAACAAATGCATAGTTCTTGTCATCTCGAAGTGCTTCTCCTTTTTGCTCTCCACTCTTCTCTACATATTCTTCTCTAAAATGTCCACCACAACTTTCGTTTCTTTCAAGAGCATCTTTGGCAAATAGCTCTCCTAGCTCTAAAAAGTCAGCAACCCGACCTGCCTTTTCAAGCTCTTGATTTAATTCGTAAGCACCTCCAGGTACACTTACATTTTTCCAGAAATCATCGCGTAATTCTGATATTTCTTTAATGGCTTCCTTTAGTCCTTTTTCATTTCTTGCCATACCACACTTATTCCACATAATATCACCCAGTTTTCTGTGATAATAATCTACTGAATGTGTCCCGTTATTATTAACAAGACCCTCAATACGATCTTTCACATGTTTTTCAGCTTCTTCAAACTCTTTTGTATCTGTTGAAATTTTACCAGTCCTGATGTCTGAGGAGAGATAGTCTCCAATAGTGTAGGGTAATACAAAATATCCATCCGCTAGACCTTGCATCAATGCCGAAGCTCCTAACCTATTTGCTCCATGGTCAGAAAAGTTTGCTTCACCAATAGCATAACAACCAGGAATAGTTGTCATTAAATTATAGTCTACCCAAATTCCACCCATTGTGTAATGAACTGCCGGATATATCATCATTGGAGTTTCATATGGATTATCCGCTACAATCTGTTTGTACATATCAAAAAGGTTTCCGTATTTGGCTTTAACAATTTCCTTTCCTAATTCTCGAATTCTTGATTCAGTGGCATTATTTTCACCCTTGATTGTAGCCTGCTCTTTACCATAGCGGACAATTGCAGCAGCAAAGTCAAGATAGACTGCTTCTCCTGTAGCATTTACACCATAACCTTCATCACATCGTTCCTTAGCTGCCCTACTAGCAACATCTCTTGGCACAAGATTACCAAACGCTGGATAGCGTCGTTCAAGATAGTAATCCCTATCTTCTTCTTTTATCTCGGTTGGTTTAAGTTTACCATCACGAATGGCCTGAGCATCTTCTTTTTTCGCAGGAACCCATATTCTTCCATCATTTCTTAGTGACTCCGACATAAGTGTCAGTTTACTTTGATAATCACCACTTCTTGGTATACAAGTCGGGTGAATTTGAGTGTAGCAAGGGTTAGCAAAATGTGCACCACGTTTGTGGGCTTTCCATCCTGCAGTAACATTACTACCCATTGCGTTTGTACTTAGGTAAAATACGTTGCCATACCCACCAGTACCCAATACTACTGCATGGGCTGAATGCCTCTCTATTTCCCCAGTTACTAAATTTCTTGCTATGATTCCTCTAGCCTTGCCATCCACGATAACTACATCTAACATTTCATGGCGATTATACATTTTGATTTTACCTCTAGCAATCTGTCGATTCATCGCAGAATATGCTCCAAGTAACAATTGTTGCCCTGTTTGACCCTTGGCGTAAAAAGTCCTACTTACTAAAACTCCACCAAAAGAGCGATTATCTAATAATCCACCATAATCTCGAGCAAAAGGAACACCCTGGGCTACACATTGGTCAATAATATTCGTTGAAACTTCTGCAAGTCTATGAACATTGGCTTCTCTACTTCTGTAGTCCCCTCCTTTAACCGTATCGTAAAAAAGTCGATAAACAGAGTCGCCATCTCCTTGGTAATTTTTTGCAGCATTTATACCCCCTTGAGCAGCAATCGAATGAGCTCTTCTTGGAGAGTCTTGATAACAAAATGCTTTAACATTGTATCCCTGCTCAGCTAATGTTGCAGCAGCACTTCCACCTGCAAGTCCAGTACCAACAACGATTACATCAATATTTCTCTTATTGGCTGGATTAACCAAATTAACCTTATCCTTATAAGTTGTCCATTTGTCCTTTATTGGACCAGCTGGTATTTTTCCGTCTAATGTTGACATGTTTAAAATGATAATTTTTAATTAATGAGGGTGGATATTGTAATGGTAAATAGCAATAATTACAAATCCAATTGGAACTGCAATTGCGAATAAATTTCCTAGCTTTTTGATTATTGGCGTATATTTAGAATGGTTAAAACCTACCGATTGAAATGAAGACTGAAACCCATGAAGAAGGTGAAAGGATAACATCACAAATGCTACAACATATAGTACAACTCGAATAGGTTGATTAGCAAATTTAGCAACTAGTTCTTCGTGATAACGAAAATGATCTGTGCCATGCAACATTCCACTCATATCACCTTGTATGTATTTTACATTTATCTCAGGGAGCCAAAAGTCATAAAAATGAACTGCTAAAAATGCAAGTACAGCTAATCCAGAAATAATCATGTTTCTACTCATCCAGGTAGCATTTGCACTCCCTTTGTATTTTGCATATTTAACGTCACGAGCTTGATTGTTTTGATACTCCAAATATATTCCCCAAGCAAAGTGAAAAACAACTGAGAATATCAATATGGGTTGAAGTACGTATTGAACAAGTGGGTTGGTCCCCATAAAATGTGAAACTTCGTTAAACATATCTGCATCAATTACAGACAAAAGATTTATGCTTAAATGTTGAAGCAAAAAGAGCATCAAAAAGAATCCTGTGAGTGCCATGAGGACTTTTTTACCTATGCTAGATAATTTCTGTTTTTTGGTTGACATACCTTAAATTTAGAACAACAAAATTAACAATGTGTTTAGAAGGTACTAAACTTTATTTTGATATTAAATCAGTTCTAAATAAAATTTGTTGCAATGTATAAAATAATTCGAGGTTTCTTTTTCTTGATGTCAGCTGAAAAAGCACACCACACCACCATGTTTATTTTTAAGTATTTAAGTAAACTCTCCTTTGTATATAACATGTTTCAATTTGAGGACAACCCTGTAAAGATTGATGGCATTACGTACAAAAACTCAATTGGATTGGCCGCTGGTTTTGATAAAGATGGAAAGTATTTAAATGAACTTTACACCCTAAATTTTGGATTTGTTGAAATTGGTACTGTTACACCAAAACCTCAGAGTGGAAATCCAAAACCACGATTATTTAGATTAAAAAAAGATCGAGCTCTTTTAAATCGAATGGGATTTAATAATGAAGGACTTAAAGCACTCAAGAATCGATTAAAATCATTTAGAAAAAAAGAACGTGATTGCTCTATGAAAATTGGAGTTAACATCGGAAAAAATAAAACAACACCCAATGAAAAAGCTGTAGATGATTATGTTAAGTGCTTTGAAGAATTATACGAATTAGCTGACTTTTTCATCGTAAATGTTAGTTCGCCAAATACTCCAAACTTACGTGAGCTACAAAACAAAGATGAATTGCTCAAAATATTAAATGCCTTAATATCAATTCGCTCAGAAAGAGAAGTATGGAAACCAATTTACCTAAAAATAGCTCCAGATCTTACTTTGACACAATTGGATGAAATCATAACCTTGCAAAAAGTAATCTCATTTGAAGGTATTGTTGCTACCAATACTTCTATAGACCGCACACTTCTGAAAAAGAGTAATCACAAAATTGTTTCTGAACTTGGAAATGGCGGAATAAGTGGTCATATCTTGTTAGACGCCTCTAACCGAATTGTTCGATACATAAGGGAAAAATCGGACATGACCATTATTGGAGTAGGTGGTATTGAAGATGAAGCCTCAGCCAAATCTAAATTAGAAGCTGGAGCAAACTTACTTGAAATCTATACCGGATTTATTTATTCAGGTCCTGGATTAATCAAGAAAATCGGGATGCTGAAATAATATTATTTCTCCTTTAACCTATTACCCTTCCTTCGTTGTCGCTCAGTTATACCGGTATACCTTCTTGGATATTTTTCAATATCTTTAAGTAACGATTTTAATTGAGATAAACTTGAATCTAGGTTGTCATACAATGACTTGTCGTGTACAAGCATGCCCAACGATCCATCCTTTTGATTAATCGCCACAGTTGTTTTAGATAATTCCTCTGAAAGTGTATTAATTTGACTAGCTAACTGATTGAATTCAATTTGATTAAGATCTTTAGCAGTTTTATCAAGCTCAAGAAGAATGGTATCAATCTTGGGAGTTAACCCCCCAAAACCAGAAGTTGTTTTTTCAACGTCATTTAAAATATTGGTAATCTGAGCATCTTTACCATCAAGAAGTTTGTTTAGCTTATCAGCAGTTTCTTTAAATGATCTTAAAGCAAGGGAAGCATCTCTTAGAGTGCCCCTCAAATCAACACCAGCAATAGCTGTATCCATATTCCCTAATACTGAGTTTACACTCTGTGTTATCGGAGTAAGAACACCGCTCACTGCTTGAGCGATTCCCTGATCTTGTTGTGCTGTAAAAAAATCACCATTTTTAGCTACTTCCTTGCTATCTCCAAAAATGATTTCAACTGCCTTACTTCCTATCATATCATTATTGACAATCTTCATAATTGAATTTTTAGGGATTTTTATATCTTCTGAAACAATTACTCCAACTGTAAGTTCTAACGTCTCATTGCTCATCTGAACAGAACTCACACTACCTACTTTATAACCATTAATCAGTACTGGGTTAGACTTAAATAGCCCCTCAATCTTTTTATACTTTCCGTAATATTCATTGCTAGAAGTGAAAATATCTTCACCTTTCATAAAATTGTATCCTATTGCTAAAATCGCAATGGCAATGGCCACTAAAACACCTACTTTACTTTCTTTTGATATTTTCATGATAACTGACTTTCAATTAGTTTTTATGCAAACTGAACTAATATCTTGGTTCAAATATAATGAGAACTTTAACCTCTTAACCTGCTTCATAATGTTAATAATGCACATTAATGTAGTTTTTCTGGTTCATTATGGTCCAATTTATCATTCAAAACACTTAAGAATATAAAACGAATTTATTCAACTAATATTTCCTAAATTATGCCTTAAACCATCCAAATGTCTTTAATTCTATATACAAAATGAAAAGGCATGTAATCTTGTCTAATATAATTGATGGTTTGAACGATTATTGCAGTAATTTATTTATTGAAAAGATTCAGATTTACATATCGTTCTATTTCATCTATTAATGCATACCAAATATCTCGATTTTTACTTTTGATAGGAGGTGTTATTGTGCATCATTTAGTTTTAGCACAAAGCACGGATAGCAAAAAAACTATTCTAATCAGAACTGATTCCATTTCAGAAGAATCAAACTTATTCTCAATATCTAATCATCAGTCAGATATTGAAGATCAAGTAGAATATGATGCAAAAGATTCAACTATTTTAGACTTAAATGCTCAAAAAGCATATTTATTTGGTGATGCTCAAATTAATTTTCAAGACATAACGCTAAAAGCTGACTACATCGCTATCGATTTTCGAACAAAAGATGTGTTCGCAACAGGAATTGTTGATGATTCAACACAAAATTATATTGGACGACCCTCTTTTGATGACGCTGGTAAAATATATGAGGCTGACACAATGAAATATAACTTTGAATCCAAAAAGGGAATGTCATTTGGTGTACTGACAACAGAAAAAGACGGCTATATTCATGGTGAACGAGTTTTAAGAGATAGTCAAGAAAACATATATGTAAAAAATGCTCAATTCACTACTTGTAATTTACCTGACCCTCATTTCTATATCCAAGCTGACAAAATCAAAGTTATCCCCGGAAAACAAATCATTACTGGACCTGCTAATCTAGTTATAGAGGGCATTAATACACCATTAGTAGTTCCATTTGGGTTTTTTCCAATACCCGAAAAGAGAAAACATGGCATACTTTTCCCCACTTTTGGACAATCGCAAGAGAGGGGATATAATCTTCGTGGACTTGGTTATTACCTTCCGATCAATGATTTTTTTGACGTACAAATTGCAGGTGATATCTATTTTAGAGGAAGTTGGGGTTTTACTCTAAGATCAAATTATTACAAACGATATAAATACAGAGGCAACCTTCAATTCAGCTTTAATCGAAATGAATTCGGAGAACCTGAATCACCATCATTTCGAGTTTCAAATGATTACAGTCTAAGGTGGAATTATACAAAAGATGCTAAGTCTAGACCAGGAAGTAATTTTAGTGCTAATGTGAATTTTGTAACTAGTAGTTTTCTTAAAAACAATACTACAAATTATGAGGATATAATAAGTACAAATTCTAATTCAAGTATCTCATACAGTCGTGGATTATTTAATCGAAAAATAAACCTGAGCATAGCAAGTAATATAAACCAAAATTTGAGTACGGGCAACTTAACAATGACACTACCCCAAATGACTGCTAGTATGAGTAGACAAATGCCTTTCAAAACGTTTAATGCAAAAAATAAAACAATCAGAAGTTTTATGAGAAACTTTGGTATATCATACCAAGGAACATTTAGAAATGAAATCAGAACAATTGATACAACATTAATTGGCGGTATTCAAGAGCAACTTAGAGGGGAACCATCCATTAATACAATAAATCTTAGAGAAGGAATCAAGAATGGGATTAGTCATCGCATACCAATAAGTACCTCCTTCAAGGCATTAAAATGGATTACTGTTTCACCAAACTTTAGCTTTGATGAGTATTGGTACTTAGAGACAACTGAAAAAAAATGGGACGAGCAAAAAGACTCACTTATCACTAATACAATTAAGGGATTTGATCGAGCAATATCCTATCGAACTAGTATAAGCTTAAGTACGATTTTATATGGCATGAAAATCTTCAAAAAAGAAAGCAAACTACAAGCTATTCGACATGTAATTCGTCCTAATATGTCTGCAGTGTATAGCCCAGATTTTTCTTCAGGAGAAATTAATGGTTATCGAACTGTGCAAACTGATACTCCTCAAATTTTTAGCTCATATTCAATATATGAAAATGGGTTGCTAGGTCGACCATCCTCCGGGCCTCAAGCATCCATTAATTTTGGGGTAGGAAATAACCTTGAAATAAAAATTAAATCACAAAAAGACACATCTAACGGAGGTATTAAAAAAATTAAAATAATTGAAAATCTTAATATAAGAAGTGGTTACAACTTTCTTGCTGATTCATTTAATCTATCTGCCTTTAGCATTAGTGGAAATACAACTATACTAAATAAAATAAGAATGACATTCGGGACCTCATTCGATCCATACCAATGGGAATTAGATGATGACGGAACTAGATCATATCGTCGTAGAAATTATGCAATAAATACCATGGATAAGCTAGGTCATTTTACTCAAAGTAATCTATCTATTTCAACTAATTTAAACCCTGAAGCTTTCAAACGTAAATCCTCAGAAACAGCAAATGAACAAGAACTGGAACATATCAATAATAACTTACATAATTATGTTGACTTTAATATCCCATGGAGCTTAAGCATAAATTATAATATGAGAGCAAACAAACCAGTTCTTCTTGAAAAAAGTGTCACACAGAGCATTACATTCAATGGAGACATCAAACTTTCTGAAAACTGGAAGATTGGACTAAATAGTGGGTATGATATTACAAAAGAAGAATTATCATTAACGTCCATCAATTTCTTTAGAGATTTACATTGTTGGCAGATGAATTTTGAATGGTACCCAATAGGAAGGCAGATGTTTTCATTTGGAATAAATGTTAAATCAAGCACGCTTCAAGATCTTAAACTCAATAGAAGAAGAAGTTGGTTCGACTTCTAAAAAAACTACTAGTTAGTGTTATTAAGCACGTTAATTTTGACCTATTATGTCTGAAACCAATAAAAATGATACTCAAAAATCAGAAGTTAAAAACCGCCTTCATAGAAGGAATCGTCATAAAACTAAATATAATTTCCCAAAACTGATTCAACAAACCCCAGATTTAGAAAAACATGTAGGTATAAATAAATATGGTAAAGAAACCATCAATTTTTTTAATCCGGAGGCGGTTAAAATCTTAAATCAGTCTTTGTTAAAATTTGATTATGGCATAGAAAATTGGGATATTCCTGAAGGCTATCTTTGTCCTCCTATTCCAGGAAGAGCAGATTATATCCATCACATTGCTGATGTTTTGGCAAGTGATGATAACAGAAGAGTCCCAAGAGGACCTATCATACATGCCTTGGATATTGGCATGGGAGCAAATTGCATTTATCCAATTATCGGTCATTGTGAGTATGACTGGGATTTTGTTGGATCTGATATTGATCTAGTTTCTATTAATTCTGCTAAAAAAATTGTCAAAAACAATAACCTCAGTGTTAATATTCGACACCAAAAAAATGGAAATCATATTTTTGATGGAATTATCGACACCAATGAAAAATTTGACATTACAGTTTGTAATCCGCCCTTTCATGCATCACAATCTGAGGCAATAGCCGCAAACATGAAAAAAATCAAAAATTTAAAAGGCGAAAAACCCAAAAAACCAAACCTAAGTTTTGGTGGGAAAAATAATGAACTTTGGTGCGAGGGAGGTGAACTTCGATTTATTAAAAATATGATAAAAGAAAGTCAAAAATTTAAAGAAAATGTTCTTTGGTTTAGTTCACTCGTTAGCAAACACGGAAATCTGAAAAATATTTATCTTACACTAAAAAAGGTTGAAGCATTTGATGTAAAAACAATTCCAATGGGTCAAGGCAATAAAAGCAGCCGGATTGTAGCATGGACCTATCACAACCCGAATCAAAGAAAAAAATGGATTAGAGAACGATAGGAATTAACTCAAAAAAACATGGTAAGTTCTATATTCTACTTTGAAATGTAAACAAATCAAAGTACCTCCCTTTTTTATCTAACAATTCCTGATGTTTACCTTTTTCCACAATTTGACCATCTTCGATTACTAATATTTGATCTGCTTGTTGAATTGTGCTCAGTCGATGGGCTATTACGAAGGTGGTCCTGTCTCTCATCAAGATTTCCAAACTTTTCTGAATAAATCGTTCACTTTCGTTATCTAAATTGGAAGTTGCTTCATCAAGCAATATAATTTTAGGGTTAGCCAATAAGGCACGAGCTATAGCAATTCTTTGACGTTGACCTCCGCTCAATTTTACTCCACGTTCCCCAATTAATGTATCTAAACCCTTCTCAAAACGATTCGTAAATTCATTTACATAAGCAGCTTCTACTGCAGCTATTAGCTCATGGTCAGAAGCATTTGGTCTTGGAAATAGAATATTCTCCCGAATGGTACCTTCAAACAAAAAATCATCCTGTAATACAACTCCTAAATGCTGACGATAACTACTTAATTTGATCTTTGATAAATCCAGACCGTCTATAGTAATCATACCATCCCTAGGAGTTAAAAATGTTGCTGCAAGACCAGCAATTGTTGATTTTCCACTACCTGACGACCCTACTAAAGCGGTAACTGTTCCAGCCTTAGACTCAAATGATATATCATTTAGAACTTCTTTACTATCCTCATAATTAAAAGATACCGAATTAAACTTAATATCACCTTTTATGTTTTTGATGATTTGTTTTCTTACTTCTGGGTCATCTTCTTCAGCTAGGCTCATAAGTTCCTGGGTTCGATCTAATCCTGCGAGAGCCTCTGTCAACTGACTACCAATGTTACTCATCTGAACTATGGGAGCAATCATAAATCCTAGGAACAGGGTAAAAGAGACGAAATCACCATTTGTCATGGTATTTTTCATCATAAAATATCCACCCATCCCCATAATTCCAGTTGATGCTAACCCTAAAAGGAAAGTGGACGAACTTGTCATTAAAGCAGTTGCTGTTAGGCTTTTCTTGACATTTAGAAATAATCTCTCAACACCTTTTTCGAAGGTTGCATTTTCTTGTAGTTCAGCATTAAACCCTTTAATAACCCTGACACCATTCAGCGTTTCTGTTAATCTTCCCGTCACTTCTGCATTTATTTTACTCCGATCACGAAAAATTGGTCTTATATAGCCAAATGCCTTTAAGGCAATGAAGGCAAAAACAAGAACTGGCAACAATACAAAGAGGGTCATTAATGCATTTATTTTAATTAGAAAAAAAAGAGCTACCAAAGATGTAATCGAACCACCAATTAGTTGAACTAGACCTGTGCCTACAAGATTTCGCACCCCCTCTACGTCGCTCATTACTCGACTCACTAATGCTCCTGACTTGTGATTATCAAAAAAAGAAACTGGGAGTGTTAATAGTTTTTTTTGAACCTGAGCTCTTAGTTGTGATATTAAATATTGAGCCTCAACACTCAATAATCTAGTGAGCATAAATGAGGTAATCGCTTGAATAAAAATAGCCAAGCAAACAAAACCTATCACGTTTTTCAAGCCATAAATATCTCCTGATGGAACGATATCATCTAAAAGAACCTTTGTTTCATAAGGTAAGACTAAACCCGTCAAACTTCTGATTACAATAAGGATTAGACCCATAGCTATCATAGTTCTTCTTGGCCAAATGAATTCATTGAATGCCCATTTAATAGACACATTTTTTTTGTTCATATTAAAAAATTATACCAAAACTAAGCCATAATTACAACATGACTCAAAGGCAGTTTGATTTAGTTAAATTCTGTTTCTAAAAACTTTGAAGTGTGTCCTATTTTTGATTTGACTACATGCTCAGGTGTACCTTCTACCATCAATTTTCCTCCGCCGTCACCTCCCTCTGGCCCGATATCAATTATCCAGTCTGCTACTTTAACAACATCTAGGTTGTGTTCAATAAGCAATACCGTATTCCCTAGTTCAACCAAATTTTGTAGCACGCATAACAACACGTTAATATCCTCAAAATGTAAACCGGTAGTTGGTTCGTCAAGAATATAAAATGTCTGACCTGTACTAATTTTACAAAGCTCACTTGCAAGCTTTACCCTTTGAGCTTCCCCTCCCGAAATGGTTGTACTACTTTGACCTATTGTAATATACCCCAAACCAACATCATTCAAAGCTTTAATCTTTCTGTAAATTGAAGGGACTGCCTCAAAAAAGTCAACTGCTTCCTCTACCGTCATGTCAAGGATGTCACTGATATTTTTATTCTTGTACCTGATATCTAACGTTTCTCGATTATATCGTTTTCCCTGGCAGGTCTCACATTCTACTAATACATCTGGCAGAAAATTCATTTCTATAACCTTTTTCCCACCACCTTTACAAGTCTCACATCGACCGCCTTTTACATTAAAACTAAACCTTCCAGGTTTATATCCTCTGATTTTTGATTCTCCAATTTCCGCAAATAAAGTTCTGATGTCTGAGAAAAAACCAACATAAGTTGCAGGATTACTTCTGGGAGTTCTTCCAATAGGAGACTGATCGATTGTAATCACCTTATCAATATTTTCAAGGCCTTTTACCTTTTTATATTTTAAGGGTTTCTTTTTTGATTTATAGACATACTCAGATAATATCGGATGAAGTGTTTCATTGATTAAACTGCTCTTTCCACTTCCACTAACTCCCGTAACAGCGATGAGTTTGCCTAGTGGGAAATGCACCGTTAAGTTCTTAAGGTTGTTCCCCTCACAACCAAAAAGTGATATCTTTTTTCCATTTCCCTTTCTTCGCTTTGTTGGAATTGCAATTTTTCTTTTACCCAACAGATAGTCTGCTGTTACTGTACCTTTATTTTGTATTTCATCCCAACGACCACTTGAAACAATTTGGCCACCATTTTTCCCAGCTAGTGGACCAATATCAACTATATAATCACTTTCAACAATCATGTCCTTATCATGCTCAACTACAATGACTGAATTACCAATATCCCTTAAATTTTTTAATGATTGGATTAGTCTGTGATTATCCCTTTGGTGCAAGCCAATGCTTGGCTCATCTAAAATATACAATACTTCTTCCAACTGAGATCCTATTTGTGTAGCTAGTCTTATACGCTGAGCTTCACCACCACTAAGTGTTTTTGCAGAATTATTAAGCGATAAATATGATAGTCCTACATCCATTAAAAATTTAACCCGTTCTCTTATTTCTTTCAGAATCTCTTGGGCAATGACTAATTGTCTATCTTCAAGATTTGATTCCACATTTTCAAGCCAATCAGATAAATCTCCTATGCTTTTGGTAGATAAATCTGCAATAGTCACTCCGCCAATTTGATAAGACAAAGCCTCTTGGTTTAGCCTTCCTCCATTACAGACAGAACAAGGGACAACCGTCATAAATTCATCGGCCCATCTACTCAATGTCCCATAGTTTTTTTCATGATAAGCCTCCATAAGTGAGGGAATAAGCCCTTTCCACTTTGTCTCAAAAGTTTGATTATACCCTGAGCTACCACGATACTCTACTTCAAACTTCTCTTCTGAACCATTTAATATAATCTCCATAGCACTAGATGAGATTTCAGAAATTGGCTTTGATAAGCTAAATTTCAGCTTTTTACCCATAGCCTTTAATTGAGTAAAAGTCCAATTATTTTTTACATCTCCAAGAGGTGCTAAACCTCCTTTATTTATACTTAATTTTGGATTTGGTATCAAATCCTCTTTGAAAATATCCGAGGAAGTTCCTAGACCGCTGCAAGATGAACATGCACCATAAGGCGAGTTAAATGAAAACAGGTTAGGCTGAGGTTCATTGTAAGATAAACCTGTTTCTACATCCATTAAAAATTTACTAAAATGAGTAACATCAAGTGAGTCTGAATCAAGTACACTAATAATTCCTTTACCCATTTTCAAAGCAGTTCGTATAGATTCAGTCAGCCGAAGAGTACCTTTATCTTCATGTGTCACACGATCAATAACCAACTCAATATCATGAACTTTATAACGATCTAATTGCATCCCAAGCTCAATATCTTGTAATTCTCCATCAACCCTAACTTTTGTATATCCTCGCTTTCTGTATTGCTCAAAAAGGTCTCTGTAATGTCCCTTTCTTCCTTTGATTAGTGGAGAAAGTATAATCATTTTTAAATAAGTTAGGTTATTCACACCATGGATAATCTCTTGTTCCGTAAAGCTTTTCATCCTATTCCCACTCAGATAAGAAAAAGCAGTTCCAGCACGAGAATATAACAACCTTAAAAAATCATATACCTCTGTAATTGTACCGACCGTACTTCTTGGATTTTTGCTGACAGTCTTTTGTTCAATGGCAATCACCGGACTCAACCCCTCTATTTTATCAACGTCTGGACGCTTTATTTCACCAATAAACTGTCTGGCATAAGCCGAGAAAGTCTCCATATACCTTCGCTGACCTTCAGCAAAAATGGTATCAAAAGCCAAGCTTGATTTACCGCTCCCACTCAAGCCTGTAAATACCACGAGTTCATGTCTTGGAATTTCTAAATCAATATTTTTTAGGTTATGCTCTTTAGCACCTATAATTTTTATAGTATCTTGATTTTTGATAACGTTATTTTTTGGAAGTTTGCGAAGTTACAAAATACATGTACACTTTGTTACTATACCAATACAATTATTGAATAGAGGTTTTGTAATATATATCAAACTCAAAACAATTCATCGTATAAAATTGTGTTTTTTTTAATGTGTCGGAGACCATTTTTTTACATTCTTTTGTAATTAAGTTTTAGTAGCATTGAAAAATAAATATTCTGATTTAATTGAGAAGACCTTCGAATTCCCAACTGAGGAATTTTCGACCAATTCAAATGGTGAGTTGCTCTTTAAGAATATATCCCTAATGGACTTAGTGAAAAAACACGGAACTCCGGTTCAATTTAGCTTTTTACCAAAGATTTCTGAAAATATTCAACAGGCAAAACAATGGTTTGAAAAAGCATTTTTAGACCAGGATTACCGTGGTAAATATCACTATTGTTATTGTACTAAAAGTTCTCACTTCAAGTATGTTATCAAAGAATGCCTAAAGAATGATGTTCACATAGAAACATCCTCAGCATATGATTTAGCTATAATAAAAAGATTAGCTGAAAATCAAGAAATTAAGAGGAATCGCTTCATCATATGCAATGGATTTAAAACTGAGCAATATATTGATAATATTATCGAATTAATTGAACTTGGTTTTGAAAATTTGTATGTTGTAATTGATAATACTAAAGAGTTTGAACATATAAAAAATAGAACGAATAAAAAAATTAAGTTGGGTATTCGCATTGCTTCGGAAGAAGAACCCAAATTTGGATTTTATACCTCTAGGCTGGGAATTGGTTATAAAGACATTGTTCCATTTTATGAAGATCACATCAAAGAAAATTCAAATATTGAGCTTAAAATGCTTCATTTCTTTATTAATACTGGAATAAGAGATACCGCATATTATTGGAATGAATTACGAAAATGCTTGAATGTTTATGTTCAATTAAAAAACATTTGCACCTCATTAGATTCTCTAAATATTGGTGGTGGGTTTCCTATAAAAAAGAACCTAAACTTTAAATATGACTATGCCTACATGGTCAGAGAAATTGTCAATCAAATCAAGACTAAATGTTCATCAAAAAATATTGATGACCCACATATATTTACAGAATTTGGAAGCTATACTGTAGGAGAAAGTGGCTTCACAGTTTATAAAATCATCCATCAAAAAAAACAAAACGATCGAGAAAAATGGAATATGATTGATGGTTCATTTATGACAACCCTACCTGATTCATGGGCCATTAACGAACGATTCATACTTCTTCCACTTAACAACTGGCACGGCGGATATGAACGAGTGCTTTTAGGTGGACTTACCTGTGATAGTGATGATTATTATAACAGTGAACAGCACGTCAATGCCATATACCTTCCTGAATTTAGCAAAGATTATCCTTTGTATATTGGATTTTTTAATACGGGAGCATATCAAGAAAGCTTAAGTGGTCAAGGAGGCATAAAGCATTGTCTAATTCCTAGTCCTAAAAAAATTTTATTATACAAGAACAAACAAGGTGAAATTATTGACGAAGTTTTTGCGGAGGAACAACCTGCAGAAGATATGATGAAAATATTAGGATATTAAAATTGATTTTAAAATAAAATATGAATCCAATAAGCAAGTTTATTGAAAACTATTTTTTACACTTTAACGCAGCCACACTGTCAGATGCTGCCAATGAGTACAATAACCAATTGGCTCAAGGAAATAAAATGATGATTACACTTGCTGGAGCAATGAGTACAGCAGAAATAGGTAAAATTCTAGCTGAAATGATTCGACAAGATAAGGTTCATTGTATTAGTTGTACGGGAGCTAATTTAGAAGAAGATGTTATGAATCTTGTTGCTCATAACCATTACAAAAGAATACCGAATTATCGTGATTTAACTCCTGAGGACGAACAAGAATTATTAAATAAAAAACTAAATAGAGTAACTGACACCTGTATTCCAGAAGAGGAAGCTTTTCGTAAGATTCAACATAATATTGAACGTTTTTGGAATAACGCACAATCAAATGGCGAACGATATTTACCACATGAATACATGTATCAGATGCTTCTCGATGGTTGCTTGGAAAAACATTATCAAATTGACCCTAATGACTCATGGCTCCTCGCAGCTGCCAAAAAAAACCTCCCTATAGTCGTCCCAGGCTGGGAAGACAGCACACTTGGAAATATTTTTGCAAGCAATTGTATACTAGGTAACTTAACACCAAATACTGTAAAAAGTGGAATTGAGTACATGACGTATCTTGCCAACTGGTACACTGAAATAAATAAAGATTTTTCTATCGGATTTTTCCAAATTGGTGGCGGTATAGCTGGAGATTTTCCAATTTGTGTGGTTCCTATGTTAGAACAGGATTTACATAGGCAAACCCGACTATGGAGTTATTTCTGTCAAATTAGTGATAGTACAACAAGCTATGGGTCATACTCTGGTGCTGTCCCAAATGAAAAAATAACTTGGGGAAAGTTGGCAATTGATACTCCAAAGTACATAATTGAAAGTGACGCTACCATCGTTGTGCCTTTGATATTTGCAATAATACTCGGATGGTAAGGATATGATATCTAGTCCTCCTTGTTCATAATATTCATGAGCTGTCTAACTTGCTCTTTTTTACTGTGGTTGTTTTCTTTTGAAAATGAAACTTCTAGATTTCTTAGAATTCGCACGATAATATCTCGGTTTTCACAAATCTTGAAATAATCGTCTTTGACCTCAAGTTTGAGTTGCTTCAAAAATTTATGAATATTATCCTGATTAAAGATAAGACCGTTATTGAAAGGATTAATATAGAATAATATATCACTATATTGACTCTCTCTTGATAACGACTCATCATTAAACCTCAACAATGGAGGCCACTCCAAATCTTTGACATATCCCAAAATAAAATGTTGTGGTAAATTAACCCCATAAATTGGAATATTTAATCGTTGAGCGACAATGCTATAAATAACAGCTAATGATATAGGATTTCCCTTTTTACGCTCTAGTACTGACGATAAAAATGAATTTTTACTGTGATGATATGTATCCGTATCTCCAGTGAATTCATGTACTTCAAAGAAAATACGATTTAATATTTTAACCTTTTCAAAAGAAGTCAAATCATAGTTTAACTCCAACCAAGCGTCAAGCTTTATTTTATCTAATTGATTTTCAATAAATTGACGATCAATATTGGGGTCTAAAATCTTATTAATAATGAAAACACCATCCAACAAATCTTGGTCATCTGAATTCAACCAAGATTTCAATTCATCAGCAAGTACATTTTGCTTAATACGTTTAATAAGTTCAATTATGCGTTCTTGTCTGACAACTGATTCCTCATCAGGCCACAAAGATTCTAATAAGGGAATTGACGTTAGTCCGAGTGAAAAAATTTTTTCCTCTACATGACTCACCACACGATCATCAGAATCGTCTAGCAAGTATACCATATTTTTTAGCTCACTGATTTCCATTTAATCTAGGCTTAAAAAAACTTACCAGGCACTATTTTTTTGTTGTCTTTTTTACCTTTCTTTTTCCCTTAATAGGTTGATTTTCCATTATGTATTTAACCTCTTCAAGAGTTAATTTAGAAGGATCTTCTAGGTCTTTTGGTAATTTAAAGTTTTTCTTTCCAGACTTGATGTACGGACCCCATCTACCATTAAGAATTTCTGTATCTGGATCTTTATCAAATTTTTTGATAATTCGATTAGCATCAGCTATTTTTTTTGCTTCAATCAACTCAATTGCTCTATCTAACTCAATGGTCATTACATCTTCATCTTTAGGGATAGAAACAAACATCTTTAGGTGCTGAACATAAGGACCAAATCTACCAATATTTGCTTTTACATCCTTATCTTCATAGGTACCAAGAATTCGGGGCATTTTAAAAAGATCTACTGCTTCTTCAAGGGTAATATTATTAATGTTTTGTCCTTTGGATAGACTTGCAAATCTTGGCCTTTCTTCATCATTCTGCTCGCCAATCTGAACCATCGGTCCAAACCTCCCAATTCTCGCAATAATTGGCTTACCAGTCTTTGGATCATTACCTAAAGCTCTTTCTCCTGTTGCTCTCCCTGCATTCTCAAGAGTTTTTGTAACATTTTTACTAAATGGTTGATAAAAATCATCAATCATTTGAGACCAATTTTTCATTCCTTCAGCAATTTCATCAAATTCTTTCTCGACACTAGCTGTAAAGCCAAAATCCATAATTTCACTGAAGTGTTCAATCAAAAACTCAGTAACAACTCTCCCAATATCACTAGGATGAAGTTTGTTTTTATCAGCTCCATAATTCTCAGTCAACTTTTCTTTATCAATTTGATTATCCTTCAGAATCAGTACATCGTAAGATCTTGACTTACCTTCTATTTCATCTTTCACAACATATCCTCTTTTTTGTACTGTTGAGATTGTTGGTGCATATGTTGAAGGTCTTCCAATTCCTAGTTCTTCTAATCGTTTAACTAAGCTGGCTTCTGTAAACCTTGCAGGTGGTCTTGTATATCTTTGAGTCGCTTTAATTTCAATTAAATCAAGAGACTGCCCTTCAGTAACTTGTGGCAACAAACCACTGTCTTCTTCTTCATTCTCATCATCAGAGCCTTCTAGATATACCTTAAGGAAGCCATCAAATTTAATCACTTCTCCTTTAGCCTTAAATATATCTGAATTATTACTGTTAACAATATCAATGGTAGTTCGCTCAAGTTGAGCATCACTCATTTGAGATGCAATAGCTCTTTTCCATATTAGTTGATACAATCTTCTTTGTGCATCATCATCGCCAGCAATATTTTTATCAAAATTTGTAGGTCTTATCGCCTCGTGAGCTTCTTGAGCACTGTCACTTTTTGTAGAATATTTTCTTGGATTTGAATAACTATCACCAAATTCTTGAGTTATTGTTTGTTGAGCACTTTTTCTGGCGAAATCGGATAAGTTAACTGAGTCTGTTCTCATATATGTAATATGCCCATTCTCATACAAACGTTGAGCAAGCATCATTGTTCTTGATACATTATATCCTAACTTTCTACTAGCTTCTTGTTGTAGAGTAGAAGTAGTGAACGGAGCTGACGGATAACGCTTAGCTGGAACTGTTTTAATGGTACCAACCTTAAACTCTGCACCTTTACAGCTCATTAAAAACGCATTGGCATCCTCAAGTGAGGGTGGTCGTTTACTTAAATCTGCTCGAATAGATTTACCTGATGCAGAAAATGAACCTTGCATCTTGAAACTTGAACTAGATACGAAGTCCTCAATTTGTTTTTCTCGTTCTACAATTAAACGAACAGCAACACTTTGAACTCTTCCAGCACTTAATGAGGGCTTTACTTTTCTCCATAATACTGGAGAAAGTTGAAATCCTACCAAACGATCTAATACCCTTCTAGCCTGCTGAGCTTTAACAAGATTATTATTAATATCTCTGGGATTATCTATGGCATGTAAAATTGCAGACTTTGTAATTTCATGAAATACAATCCGCTTCGTATTATCTGGTTTCAAACCTAAAACCTCTGAAAGGTGCCAAGAAATAGCCTCCCCTTCTCGATCCTCATCCGATGCTAACCATACCATGTCAGCATCTTTAGCTAGTTTCTTGAGTTCTGTGACAATTTTTTTCTTATCCGTTGATATTGTATAATTCGGAAGATACCCCTTTTCAATATCAATAGCTGAATCACCTTTGGCTAAATCACGTATATGACCAAAACTAGATTTGACAGTAAAACCATCTCCTAGAAACTTTTCGATTGTCTTTGCTTTCGCTGGGGACTCTACGATAACTAAATTTTTTGACATTATTTATTAATTATTAGCTTACTAGACAACACTTTATTATCATTCACAACACATAAGATGTATAATCCGTTTGGCATACCTGATGAATTAATCGTCATTTGATCTGAATTTATTTTTTTCTCAAAAAGTA
>CAJWLP010000017.1 GCA_913043145.1 uncultured Bacteroidota bacterium | reverse complement strand
GTACAACCTTTGAGGGTTATTTTGAGGCTGGAACAGAGCTAGATCCGGATGTAATTGCTGCACCATACACTAATGAATATGACATATCTAGACCAAATAAATATAGTACATCTGGTCCGGGTGCTGATTATACATATGCTCTTAAAGTTACGGATCAAAACAGTATTGACGTAACTGCTGCAGGGTTTTCTTATACAAATTTAGCAGAGTCATTTACAGTTTCCCCTAAGGATTCTCTTTCAGGTAGAACTTTGGATGTAGCTTTAGTTGTCTCTGATGCAAATACAGGATGTGATACTACAATATCTAGAACAATGTATGTACCACATGTACCAGTTCCTTCATTCAATTCAAGTGATATCTGTTTAGGAGACGTTGCTCAGTTTAAGAATACTTCAACGCTTAAAGGTTCAGGTTACATGTTGACTAACTGGGAGTTTAATGATCCAGATCCTACGGTAACAGACGATAATTCAGATATCAAGGATGGTTTTTGGAAGTATACCACTTATGGTAGTGATGTATATGTCAAAATGACTGTAAGTAATGGGGTATATCCTAAGTTCCAATATGTTGATGTAGATACTATTGTAGTAACTCCAAAACCAGTAGTAGATTTTAAAGTATTGAATGCTTGTGAAGGTTCACCGATAACAGTTAAAAACAATACAACACTTCCGGTTACTAGTAAAATAACTTATGCATGGGATTTTGCAGGTGAGTATACAACTTCCGATGTAGATCCATCATATACTTTTACTTCACCAGGTCAACGTAAAATTAGTGTAACGGCAACGGCTAATGGTTGTTTCGCATCATTAACGAAAAACGCATACCAATTTGAGATGCCAACAGCTGGCTTCACAAGTGAGGGTGAGTGTAATTTCGTAAATGTAGATTTCAAGAATAGCTCTACCATTGAAAATGGAGCGAACATGGGTTATGCATGGGACTTTGCCGGAGAGGGAATTTCTAGAGAACAAAATCCTGCATTTGCATTTGGTACACCAGGGACTAAGACTGTTACTTTAACAGCTACATCTGAGTTCGGTTGCGTTAATGTCTTTACTAAGGATATTGTTTTACAAGAGTCTCCAGAGGCAGACTTTACTTGGGATGCAGCGTGTAACTTAACACCGATTAACTTCACTATCACAGGATCACTTCCAAATGGAGGAGCGAATAGCTCATATGATTGGGATTTTGCCGGAGAAGCAGATGCTACAAGAGCAGATCCATCACATTTATTCTCTAAAGTAGGACCAAAAATTGTAAAATTAACTATCTCTGATTTGAACGGATGTTCAAGTTCAACTGTAAAAGAAGTTAATGTTGTATTGCAAGCAGTGGCTGATTTTGAGGCAGGTTCGATTTGTGAGGGAGAAGAAGCAGTCTTCACAAACAAATCAACTGTAGCAGCTGGAGATTTGACTTATGAATGGACATTTGGAGACGGAGCCACTAGTTCTGACTTATCTCCAACCCACTTATATACAGAATCAAAAAGTTTCAACGTGAAGTTGAAAGCGATTGTAGACGGTGGATGTAGTGATGAGGTAACCTATCCAATCGTAGTTAACCCATCACCAGATGTAACATTCACACTTACAAAAGACGGAAGAACAGTAGTTTGTGACGGACCAGCAGGAAATGATCTGTACAGATGGACATTTGGAGACGGTAGTAAAGATGATTCTGAGGATCCAACATACACATTTGAGAATGTTGATCAAGGAACATTTACTGTATGTTTAGCAACTAAGAAAGGGGAATGCTGGAATGATGATTGTGAGGATATTACAATCAACTTAGCAGGAATCGAAAACTTAACGCAAAACGATGATATGATTAATGTATATCCTAACCCAACTACTGGTAAGTTCAACGTAACTGTTGAAAATGCTGGAGAGGTAGTTGTTAAGGTAGGAGATATTTTAGGAAATGTATTGGATGTAAATGTTACCGATAACTTAAACGGTACGTATAGTGTTGACTTATCAGTAGTAGCTGATGGAGTATACTTCGTACAAGTGAAGAATGGTGACTACTTTGCAACCAAGAGAATAACTGTTTCTAAATAAATTAAGTAACTATTTGAATAAAAGCCCTTCATCTTTCGATGAGGGGCTTTTTATTTGCAATGAATTTATAATGCTAGTAGACACTCACGCACACTTATATTCTAAAGAATTTGACAAGGATATTGATGAAGTTATCACCCGAGCCAGAGATAGTGGGTTAAGTCATATCCTCTTACCAAATATAGATGTAGAAAGTATTTCCCAACTAAATAAATTAGTAAATCGTGACGATGTTTTCTTTAAACGAATGATGGGTTTACATCCGTGCTCAATAAAAGAAGATTTTAAAGACCAACTTTCTTATATTAAAAACGAACTAATTTCTAGAGATTGTATAGCAGTTGGTGAGATTGGGATTGATCTTTATTGGGATAAGACTTTTCAGGTTCAACAAGAAGACGCTTTTCTTGAACAGTGTCAGTGGTCTATCGATTATAATTTGCCGATTGTAATTCATTCAAGGGAATCAACGGACTATATCATTCAGTTAATTAAGACGAATTTCAATTCTCAATTACGTGGTGTTTTTCATTGTTTTGTTGGAGGGCAAAAACAAGCCCATGAAATTATTGAATTAGGGTTTTATCTGGGGGTTGGTGGGGTAGTTACATTTAAAAATTCAGATCTGAGAAATCAGCTTATAAATGTACCACTTAATCGTATTGTGGCCGAGACAGATTCGCCATATTTAGCTCCTGTTCCGTATAGGGGGAAGAGAAATGAATCATCATACATCACAACTGTAGTTGATGAATTATCAAAAATTTATAGTTTACCCATAGAAAAAGTTTCAGAGATTACAACCAAGAATGCATTGCAGTTATTTAATTTATAACCATCTTTGCAATGGTATTAGGAGAGGTGTCCGAGTGGCTTAAGGAGCACGCTTGGAAAGCGTGTGTGCATCAAAAGTGTACCGAGGGTTCGAATCCCTCTCTCTCCGCCATTATTATCGATATTTTATGTTCAAAAGCCCACTTTATATTTTGCTGCTTTTTTTATGTTGGTTAGTTGCTTCAAGTTGGTTCTATGTTACTGAAATTAAAGAAGCCTATCCCAACAAATTAACCTTAGCAGAAAATCGGTATCCTTTGTTTTTTAAATATTCTGACTCTAACGTTTTAAAAGGGACGAACTTTGATTCTTTTAAGGCACTAATGTTGCAAAAGTTAGAACCCAATAACCGTATTTTAATTACGGGTAATTATTCTACAAATGAGCATAATAACACATCGCATCCCAATCTTGGTATTGCTAGAGCTAAAAGCGTAGCTCAGTTATTTAGTGGTCTAGGGGACCATCGAATATTATTCCACTCTCAGCATGCAGACAGTACTTTTGAAAACAACTTCAAAAGTTTGCAATGGTTAGATGCAGTTGAAGTAAGCGTGTTAATGAATAACGATTTCTTACAAGAAATGGTTCACGGGGCTAAAATCAATTTTAATGAAGGTCTTGATCATCCCAAAATTCAAGCTTATTTAAAATATATTGCTATTGAGAATACAAAACATCAAATAAATTTAGTGGAAATTATAAATCAAGAAACAGATTCTTTCTCTGCAAATTGCAATTTTATCAAAACACAACTGGTGTTAAATGGACTAGATTCATCTTTTATTAATATACTTCCTTTTATTGTAGATTCAACCCAGACACCCCATTTAGAAGTGCACATCAATCAACTAGAATCAAATGAATACTGAAAAAATTTTTGAAGGCCCCGGTCAGTCCTCAATGGAAACTTATGTCATAGAAATCGTAATTATTCTAATAATTGCATTTATGTTGGGTTATTTCTTTTGTGTCTTAATAAAAAAATCTCAAAAGAATAGGATTAAGCAGCTGAAAAAAGAAAATCAAGAGTTGAAAAATAAGCTTTCTCTGAATAAAGTTGGTCAAACTAAAGACGGAGGTT
Source organism: uncultured Bacteroidota bacterium (assembly GCA_913043145.1). Taxonomy (GTDB): domain Bacteria; phylum Bacteroidota; class Bacteroidia; order NS11-12g; family UBA9320; genus UBA9320. The sequence goes on along the minus strand of CAJWLP010000017.1, from coordinate 28,939 downwards.
TATAAATTGCTTATTTTGTTTATGTAGCTTGTGCTACTATGACCTTTTAAAAATGGTATTACGATTACATTACCTCCATTTTGATTGACAAATTCAGCACCTACAATTGTACTTATTTTATAATCTCCTCCTTTAACTAATACATCAGGTCTAACAGATTTAATTAATTCTAGAGGTGTTTCTTCATCAAATAAGATTACAGCATCTACAAAAGCTAATGAGGCAAGTTTAGTCAATCGAGTAATCTCCTCAATTATAGGCCTATTAGGTCCTTTAATTTTAGATACTGATGCATCAGTATTAACACCAATAATAAGCCTTTTGCCTAAATCTGCAGCTTTAGATAAGTAGTCTATATGGCCGAGGTGTAAAATGTCAAAACATCCATTGGTAAAAACAACTTTTTCATGTTGCTGCTTCCATTGATCTCGAACTTGTATTAATGATTTTTTCGAGTGAAATATTTTATCATTAATGATTTTATCCCATTTCATGATTATTTACCTTTTTGAGTTTAAATATAACATATACTATGGAAAATATGCCAACTCCAGCAATCACTAAAAATTGTATAGCGTGAGTAATTAATGTGTAGGAGTTAGAAATTAATGGATTGATCGCATAAATATTAAGTGCTGCAGGGACAAGAACTTCAAATGTTCCAATTCCCCCTGGTATAGGAATAATCATGGCTACTGTACCAAACAATAACACAGTGAATCCTGCAGATACCCCTAAATGGGCGGTGCCGTCGAAAGCATAAAATATTAAGAAAGGCATAAAGAAATACATCACCCAAATTAGCAGGCTGTATGTGATGAATAACCCTTTTTTACGTAAACTAAAAATAGTTTTAATACCATCGATAATCCCTTCAATAAAGGATTGAAATTTTCTAATTACAGGCAGTTGATAGAACCACTTCCTTTTGAAGTAAGCAATACTGATAAGAATTATGAAAACAACAAATGATACTGAAAAAAGACCTATTGATGAGGCATTAAATTTTTTCATTAATTCTTCAACAAATTCTATTATAAGTTGAAATTGAATAATGAAAATAGTGAGGGCAAGAATTATTGTGATAATTAAATCTACGATTCGCTCAACTAAGACTGTCCCTACGAGTTTATTGAAGGGTATTTTTTCGAGTTTAGAAAGAACAGCAGGACGTGTGATTTCTCCAACTCTGGGTAAAGCCATATTTACCAAGTATCCTAAAATTACAGCGTGAAAGCTATTAGCTGTAGAAGCTTTATAGTTCATGGGCTCTAATAACAAATTCCACCTCAATGCTCGAAGAAGATGACTTATCACACCACAAAGCATGGATAAACCTACCCAAAATAAATTTACCTGTTTGATTTGATCCCAAAGTTCTTCTGTATCTTGACTTTTTATAGCCCAATAAAACAAGACTCCCCCAAGAGTGAGAAATATAATAGTGTTAATGGCTGTTTTTGTATTTTTAGTCAAGGATAGGCTTGTTATTTTTATCAGGGAACGCTAATTGGGGCTTGAATGTTTTGGCTTTTTCAAAATCCATTTGAGCAAAAGATATGATGATGACTATATCACCTTTAGCAGCTCTTCTAGCAGCGGCTCCATTTAGACAAATCATACCACTTCCACGTTCGCCAGTTATGACGTATGTCTCTATTCGTTCTCCATTATTATTGTTAACGATTAGTACTTTCTCACCTTCAATAAGATTAGCAGCATCCATAAGATCTTCATCAATAGTAATACTACCAACATAATCCAGCTCAGTTTGCGTGATTTTAGCTCGATGAATCTTGGATTTTAATACTTCAATAATCATAAAATATTATGATTGGCAAAGGTATGTTTATTTGATTGATAAGTGAATTTGCGATTATTAATTTATGACTAGCGAGAAAAATTGTCTCACATCAGAAACTTTATGAATCTTGATTGTATAATTTTTTTGATTAATGTCAATCTGATCACTCAGTATAAAATCGCTAAACCCTAATTTTTCAGCTTCTTTAATGCGTTGATCGATTCGATTGACTCCACGTATTTCTCCGCTGAGACCAATTTCACCAGCAAAAACCATTTTGTTTGATAGTGCAGTATTTTCAAAACTTGATATTATAGAAGCGGCAATCCCTAAATCTGTTGCAGGATCATTTATTTTAAGTCCACCAGCTATATTTACAAAAATGTCTTGTTGTGACAGTTTGTATCCGCATCTTTTTTCCAAAACAGCAAGAAGCATATTTAGCCTTTTGATATCATAACCGTTTGTATTTCTTTGAGGGTTACCATATACAGCACCACTTACCAGAGCCTGAGTTTCAATCAGCAAACTACGATTGCCTTCAAGAGAGGCCACAACACTAACTCCTGAAAGATTTTCACTACGTTGATTAATAAGAATTTCAGATGGATTGTCAACTTCTCTCATACCCTCGGATGTCATCTCATAAATTCCAAGTTCAAGAGAATTTCCAAAGCGGTTTTTTAATGTTCTTAATATCCTATAATTGTTTTGGGTTTCACCTTCAAATTGAAGAACAGTGTCAACCATATGTTCTAGCAGCTTTGGGCCTGCCAATTGTCCTTCTTTTGTAATATGGCCAACTAATATAATTGGGAGTTCATGTTGCTTAGCATATTGAACGAGTATTGCACAACTTTCCCTGACCTGTGAAATTGTGCCAGGAGTAGAGTCTAAATACTTGCTGTAAATGGTTTGAATTGAATCTATAATAACAAAGGCAGGATTAGTCTCCTTCAATTTATTCTTAATTTTTTCGACACACGTTTCATTTAGTAAAAGGCAATTTTCGTTTGTAACTCCTATTCTATCTGCTCTCATTTTTATTTGAGTGAGACTTTCTTCACCGCTTACATAAAGCACTTTTTTATTCATTCTAAGTGCTGTTTGTAGAAGTAAGGTTGATTTTCCAATCCCCGGTTCACCACCTAACAAGACAATTGATCCGGGAACAATTCCACCGCCCAATACACGATTTAATTCAGTTCCAGGTGCTTTAAGCCTTTCTAGTTCATATGCATCTACATTTAATATTGGAGTTACAATTCCTTCAATGTCGTTAAGGTTCATCATAGTACTTTTGGATTTAGTAATAACCTCTTCCTGAATGGTATTAAATTCCCCACAAGAGAAACACTTGCCCATCATTTTAGGATAATTACTGCCGCAATTTGAGCATATAAAAACAGACTTGGTTTTAGCCATATGAACTACAAAACTTTGTTTGAACGAAAATGGTCATTTTTATTAATTTAATAAAGGAATATCTTTTAGATTACTTCAACATCTAAAAAATTAAATTGAAATCGGTAAAGCATACAAAGAATTATCTATTTTTGTCGGCGATACAGAATAAAAAACAATAAAATGAAAAAAATCACATCATTATTAATGTTACTATGTCTTTTGACATTTAGTGTTCAAACTACCTTTGCTCAAGATGTAGCGAATGATACTACGACAGAAGTAGTTGATTCATCATCAGCTGTAGCTGACGATTCTGCTGCGACAGAAGTAGTTGAAGAAGAAATTGTAACAGAGGAGGCAGAAGTTGAAGAGGAAGAAAGTGGTCTGCAAGTTCTCAAGAAGAAATTTATTGAAGGAGGAGCAGGATTTATGTCCCTTCCTTTAATATGTCTAATCCTTGGTTTAGCAATTGCTATTGAGCGAATTATATCTTTATTCTGGATGAGCATTAATAACGATGAGTTTGTAGAAAATATAGAAAAGGAAGTTTCAGCTGGAAACATAGAAGCTGCTAAAGAAATTTGCAGAAATACTAGAGGTCCAGTAGCAAGTATATTTTATCAAGGTCTAGACAGGGCAGATCAAGGGTCAATCGACGTAGTTGAGAAATCTGTAGTAAGTTATGGCTCTGTTCAAATGGGTCAACTTGAAAAAGGCTTGGTTTGGTTATCATTATTTATTGCACTTGCACCCATGTTAGGTTTCATGGGTACAGTAATTGGTATGATTGAGGCTTTTGATGCAATTAAAGCCGCTGGGGATATTTCACCAAGTGTTGTAGCCGATGGTATATCTGTTGCACTTTTAACGACAGTTGCGGGTCTTATTGTTGCTATTATTTTGCAGATTTTTTACAACTTCATTACCTCAAAAATTGATGGTATTGTAAATGGAATGGAAGATGCTTCTATATCGTTAGTTGATATTCTAGTTAAAAATAAAGTTGTAAAAGCATAATATGTTCAAGTCAGGAAGAATAATATTTTATTCAGTTGTTGTTGTGTTAGTGTTCATCTTTATGATACTTGTATCTAAAGATGATTATGCAGGAAGTGAGATGGGGCTTTGGATGGCTATATTGCTTGCTTTTGGAGCGATGTTGTCTATTATTGTTTCGTCTGTTATTCATTTAAAGAATAACCCAAAGTCATCTAAAAGTTTATTGATGGGAGTTGGAACAATTTTGCTTGTGTGTTTAATCAGTTACTTTATTTCGTCAGGGAATCTAGATGATGATTATGAAAAGTATAATATTACTACAGAGAGTCAGTCAAGATTTATAGATATGGGTATATACTTAACCCTTTTTCTAGGATTTACCGCTGTTGTCTCAATAGTTGTATCTGAAGCTGTAGCATTGTTAAAGAACCAATAAATGGGAAGTAGAAGAAGAGATATTCCAGAAATAAATGCCGGATCGATGGCGGATATCGCCTTCTTACTGTTGGTGTTTTTTCTTGTGACTACTACAATGGATATACCTACAGGTCTTCAAGTAGCGTTACCTCCAATTTCAGAGGAACCGCCTGAAGATAGCAAGCAGAAAAAACGTGAAGTTTTAGAAGTTTTGGTTAATGCTGCTGATCAACTTTTAGTTGAAGGCTCACCATTAACTATTGATAGACTTCAACAAAAAACAATAGATCATTTGACGAATGAGGGGAAAGATCCCACATTGTCAACTACATCTACTGCTGCTATTGTTTCATTAAAGAATGATCGCGGTACGTCTTATGATATGTATGTTCAAGTCTACAATGAGTTGACAGCTGCATACAATCGTGTCAGAGATGATTATTCTATGCAAGAGTATGGTAAGTCATATAAAGACTTAGATCCACAAAGAGATAAGGATAAAATAAAGGAGGTAAAGAAAAAATATCCCCGTAAGTTATCAGAAGCTGAACCAGTTAGTATAGGAAGCGAGTAATGGCAAAATTTAAAAAAGATGGTGGACGTGCCACCCCAGCAATAAATACATCTGCATTGCCAGATATCGTATTTATGTTGCTTTTCTTTTTCATGGTTGCAACTAAGATGAGAGATAAGGAGATGAAAGTTAAAACTCAGCTCCCGACAGCTACAGAGGTTGAAAAACTTGAAAAAAAATCTAGACTACATTATATTTTTGTTGGTCCTCCACTGAATCCAGAGTTTGGAACATCTCCAAGAGTTCAGTTGGATGATGCTTTTGCAACAGTTGACGACATCCAACAATACATCACCCTTAAAAATGGTGAAAAAGATGAAAAGGAAGTTCCTTTTATGACAACCTCCCTCAAAGCAGACAAAACCGTCAAGATGGGAATAATCACTGATATCAAACAAGAGCTCAGACAAGTAAATGCATTAAAATTAAGTTATACTGCATCTAAAGAAGTTAAAGATTAATTATTAATCTTGAAAGTAATTAAAGAGAGCTTTTGCTCTCTTTTTTGTTTTCATACTTCTCAAATTTGTATTTATGATTCATTAAGTGAAGGAAGAAACATTATCTTATATCAAGACTCCAATTCAGGAAGAGCTAAAAATTTTTGAGAAAAAATTTAGATCTAGTGTAAAAAGTAATGTTTCTTTATTAGACACCATAATGAATTACATTGTAAAACGAAAAGGGAAGCAAATGCGACCTATTTTGGTTTTACATTGTGCCAAATTATTTGGACAGATCAATGAAAATACATACAGAGGAGCATCCTTGGTAGAGTTATTGCACACCGCCACATTAGTTCACGATGATGTTGTGGATGAGTCAAACATGAGAAGAGGATTCTTTTCTATAAATGCCCTATGGAAAAATAAGGTAGCTGTATTGGTTGGAGACTATTTATTGTCCAAAGGGTTATTGTTATCTTTAAAAAATAAAGATTTTAAATCTTTAGAAATTCTATCATCTGCGGTTGAGCAAATGAGTGAAGGAGAGCTATTGCAGATGGAAAAAGCTCGAAAATTAGATATTACTGAAAAAATATATTTTGATATTATAACAAAAAAAACAGCATCCTTGATAGCAAGTTGTTGTGGAATAGGGTCATACAGCACTAATCAGAATGAAGATATACTGAATGATGTTATGAATATGGGTCGAGCAATTGGAATAGCCTTCCAAATAAAAGATGACCTATTCGACTATGGTGATAATAAAGTTGGAAAACCAACAGGTATAGACATTGTCGAGAAAAAGATGACACTCCCTTTGATATATGCTTTGAATTCAAGTACAAAAAAGGAAAGACGTTCTATTTTGAGAATATTACAAAAGGATAAGAAAACTAAACTAGAAATTCAAGAAGTTATTAGTTTTGTAGAGGGTAAAGGAGGTATAGATTATGCACAATCTAAAATGCTTGAATACAAACAAAAATCAATAGATATTCTTGAAAAAATTCCAACTAAAGCTAGTACTTCTTACCTTTTAGCTCTAATTAACTTTGTTATAGAAAGGAAAAAGTAGACAATCTACTGCAAGCCTAAGACATCTAGACCTTGTTCAAAAACTATATCTACAGGAATGTTTGCTTTAGATAATCGGTCCAGATCTTTTTGAAGACTTTCTTTGATTATTCCGTTCTTAGTCATAATCTCCAACACTTTAGTTTTATTTCCATCTCCCTGAAGTCTTAAAATGAGTGAGGACAACCCTTTAATTGCTTCTTTCATTTCATCGAAATTGACGGAATAAGAGCCATTATTATTTCGTGTAAAAGCATTATGATCTTTGAAATAATTAAACCGCAGCATATTCGCCTTGCCATGTGCACTACTCGCACCAAACCGAACAGACCTAAAGATACCTGCAAGAAAAGTTACATAATAGTCCATTAATTCTCCATCTTCTATATGCCTTTTTTCTCTAAGTTGAGTAATCATATGTAAACCTAAAATGTCTGCCTTTCCCTCTTCAAGGGCACTAAATGTTTCTCCTAGTGCTTCTCTTACAGAACCTTGACCGTTAACAGTTTCTTTAATTCCTAAACCGTGAGCAACTTCATGGAACATGGTATTGCTAAAAAAAGCGTTGAATGTGATGTGTTTTCGTTGATTTTTATCAATTAAAATGTTAGAAATAGGTAATAAGATATGATCAAATTTAGCTTTCATAGCATTCTTAAGCTGACTTCTTCTTGTCCCATATTTAATTTGAATTTCTTCGTCATTAGGAAGGTTAACTGCAATCGTTTTACTACCAGAATTACAATCACCCGCATAATAAATTACATCATATGCATTTAATTGAGCAGCATCTGTATTTGGGGTCTCTTGCTTATATTCATCTGCTACTGGCAACTCTGCTTGAAGTTGCGGCAACAATTCAATGTATTTTTCTAATTTTTTGCTCCATGCCTTATCTTTTACAAGAATGTACGCTTCATAAGCTGTTCTGTAATTATACAATGCATCCTCATAATGTTCTGTCGGACCAATTATAATATCAAGTGTATTATTCCTCATATTAATCCAAGCGATATCACTTTCAGTATAATTGTCAGTTAATAAGGCTTTAGATTTAAGTTCTAAATATTTTTTAAGTTCTGAATCTTCGCAAATTTCAGCCGCTTCCAATAAGTGTCCTGAGACTTCTTCTAATTGATTACGAAAAAATTCGTGGTAAGGTATGGTGTATAATTTGCCAGCTTCATCTCTTCTAACCATTGAGTATAATCCTTTTTCGTCTAGTAATCCTAATTCTTCAAATTCTTCTTTGGTCATATCTGCGGGATAAAAATTAGATCCCAAAGGCTTAAGTTCAACATTATCTAAGAATGGTGCATTATCATTCAATCTATCCCAAGGACCATAATTAATTTCAGCAAATTTTCTTAGTTTAGGGCTTGCGATTGATGCAAGTAATGTTTCCTTATTTCCAAAAGCTTGCACCCAAAATAAATCATTCATGATGTCTGCTGCTGCAAATAGATGCGGTAGCATATCCTTCTCATTTGGATTTAATGCATCCAGATCTGATGTTAGTTTAACAGGCATATATGTGCTAATAGAGTTGTAGTTCGAAGTATCCTCGGAAGGACTATCTTGACAAGAAAAAATAAGAACAGAAATTAATAAAAGAGGGTAAAATGACTTTGACATATTAATACGAAGATAAATATACTAACCAAGCTATTAATAATTATTAAAGGGGAGGATTGTTAAATTTGCATAATATATGTTTGGTCTTAATAAGCTAAAAGAGGCAAAGGATAAAGCTATCCAAATGAAAGCAGCTTTATCTCAATTAGATTTTGAAGGTAAATCACAAAATGAGATGGTTTCTATTCAGTGCACAGGTGATAAGCGTTTCCACACTTTAGAAATCAATGACAGTATTTTTAAGATTAGAACTCGTGAAGAAGTTCAGGACATGATTCTTGAGGCAATAGATCAAGCACAATCTAGGGCAGATATGAAGATTAAAGAAGAAATGAGCAAAATAATGCCCAATATACCTGGTATGGGAGATTTAGGGTTGTGAGTTTAATTGCTTCGACGGATTCCGAAAGTGGTCTTTGAAATCAACAACTTGATTTACTTGGTCAAAAAATCTGTTAATTTTAAGCATTATTCTTGCACACAGTATGGATGATCGAAGACAATAAAACAACCCTTTTTAGCGTCCTAGTACTATTATATTTGCACGAAATTAACTTTGATAAAATACATGATAAAGTATTTAACACTATTAGTTGGGATTATTTATTGGTCAAGTAGTTTTGGTCAGTATAATATTTCTGTTAGAATTGATGGATTAGACTGCGAGGATGAGCTTCTTTTGGCCAATCACTTTGGTGACAAACAATATTTGAGAGACACTTCAGAATGTGTTAATGGAATAGCTACTTTCAGAGGCAGTGAAAGTCTTCAAAACGGAGTGTATTTAGTTGTCTTACCTAAAAAAAATTATTTTGAAATTTTAATTTCTAAAAATGAAGATCAGACAAACTATTTTTTTCATACGGACACAACACTTAGTCCCCCAAAAATGGTTATTAAAGGCTCTGAAGAAAACGAGCTTTTTTTTGATTTTAATGCCTTTGCAATTGTTCAAGGAACCAAAGCAGGCAAAATTAGAACAGCACTAGATACTGTAGATGAGGGCAAAACGAAGAATAAATTAGAATCAGAACTCAAGGAAATTAATAAGAGTGTCGCTAAAAGAAGAGATAAAATTGCTCAAGATTACAGTGATTTGTTTATTGGTAAACTGTATGGATCAATGACCGAAATTACTCCACTAGATGCTAAGGGTGTGGAAGAAGAAGATCAACGAAAATTTCAATATTTATGGTTGAGAGAACATTTTTGGGATGGAGTAGATTTGGCAGAAGATGGGCTTGTTCGATCGCCCGTATTTCACAATAAGCTTAAGTATTATTTCGACACTTATATGCCTCCTATCGCTGATACTGCAATTTGGTTAGGAGATCAATTGATTAATAAAATAGAGGCTGCAGGTAGTCGGGAACAATATAAATATACCATTCATTTTTTACTGGGATATTTTGAAAATGCAAAGTTTATGTGTTTTGATAAAGCTTTGTGGCATATTGCAAAGAATTATTATTGTGCTGGCAAGGCCTATTGGGCAGACTCGGCATACGTTTCTAAGATGTGTATTGAGAGCTCTAAAATGGAGGCAACACTTTGTGATAAAGTGGCACCAGACTTGTACATGCCTGACTCAACTTTTAGGCAACGCATTCGGATGTCTGAAATTGCCAAACCTGTTACAGTTCTTGTTTTTTGGGATATCAATTGTGGGCATTGCAAGAAAGAAATGCCTATAATTAGTAATATGTATGATAGTATGACGAACGAGAACATTGAAATATATGCGGTATATACTCAAGGTGATTGGGAAGGTTGGAAAAAAAGATTAGCAAAGGATAAGTTTAATTTTATAAATGTAGCCAATGCCTTTGGTGAGGATAAGTTTCGTAAAAAATATAATATTAGAACAACTCCTCAAATTTTTGTCTTAGATAAAGATAAAAACATTCGATTTAAGAAAATAGGTGCAAAGGATTTACCTAAAACTATTGAATATTTATTAGAGGAACAAGGTGTAATAGAAGTAGATAAAACAGATACTAAAGATTGATTAAAGCGTTAATTTAAATTTTTAAAAAACTGTATTCCTTCTCCAATAAGTAACGCCATACCGATGTTGTAGTATGGAGATGTTAGTCGAGTTACTTCTTTTTGACCGATTGAAAATCGATAACCAATTCCACCTTTTAAAGCTGCAAACGGCAAAATCTTCATATAAGCGTTTGTTCCAATCTCAATTGGAACGGTTATGTAGTTGTTTTTTTTAATCAATGTATTTTGGTCAAGATTCCAATACTTGTATTGAGTGGAACCTATTCCTAGTTGAAAGGGTATACTTAGGTATATTTTTTTATTGGTATAGAAAGTATAATCTGCACCAATGCTGATGTTTTCGGTATTGATGGATCGATATACCGAGTCTATACCTGTGATTGGGTGATTGGTTAGTAAAAGTTTGTTTGGTTTTACAAAGCCATATACACCTAGATATAATTTGATTTTTTTATTGAAGTCAAATCCACCAACTATCCCATATAGTTTAGTTCTCTGAACATTTATAACGGTATTTCTATTATGAAATGCCACAAAAAATGTTGGTTTCTCTCTTAAGGCTATTCTAACAGAATCCAAAATATTATTTTGTGCCTCTGATTTTACGTTTAAACTTAGGATGAATAAAACGACAAAAATTTTGATAAGCTTTAGTGACTTATTCATTTATAGCACTTATAAAATTTAGCTAAACAAATTTTTTGCGTTGGCACTGAATAGTTTAACGGCAATAGCAAGGAGAATAATTCCAAAAACTTTATTTAATATTTTAGTTCCTGCTGGACCAATAATTTTTTGAGTGAAGTTTACTGATTTGAGGACTCCAAAAATTACAATCATGTTTAGTGCAATTGCAATAACTATATTTATAATTTGATATTCTGCACGAATGGAGATAATCGTTGTTAATGTACCTGCACCAGCCAACAATGGAAACGCAAGAGGAACAACCGATGCAGTAGCTGTATCGGCTGCGTCGTCATTAAATATTCTTACGCCTAATAGCATTTCAAATGCTATAAATGCCATTAGTATGCTGCCTGCCACAGAAAATGAGTTAATATCAACACCTATAAAATGAAGAACGGATTCGCCAATTAATAAGAAAAGTATCATGATAACTCCGGACACAATAGTTGCTATCCCTGGCCGAATGGAGGTCCTTTCTTTGATAGAAATGATAAGAGGTATTGCACCAATAACATCAATTACTGCAAATAGTATGATGAATGCGGAAAAGATTTCTGTACTATTCATATGAAAGATTATTTAATAGCTCCAATAATAACATTTAAATGGGTTTAAATCCTTCAAATGCTTGTTTACAATTATTGCAGTAGTGGAGACTTCGACATAAAGTAGGGCCAAAAGGGCTTTTCATAGATGTATCGCCACTATCACAATAGGGACATTTAGTAGATTCAAGTATCTCCATAGAAATGGTTGAACAACTTCTTTTAGGGGGAGCCAGGCCATGTTTTTTAATAGCAATGTGCCCTTCTGGTGTAATTAAATCAGTAGTCCATGTTGTTTCAAAGCTAGTTTCTACAGTGATTTCTCCAAGTTTACTATTAGCATTAAGATGGTTTACAACCATATCTTCCATTAATCGGAGAGCTGGACATCCAGCAAATGTAGGTGTAAGCGTTACATGAACATTTTTATCATTAATGTCTATACCTGTTACAATCCCCAAATCAACAATGGAAATTGTTGGAATTTCAGGATCTTTTACCTGCTTTAATTCCTCTCGTATGTAGGCTTCTGAAATCATTTTACCAGTCAGCTGATGGATCAATCGAATACACCTCAGTCATTTCTTCTAAAAGCGGTTGAAGGTGTTCTGTGTGTCTGCCATTCCTACCACCATAAATTGGCTTCCATTCATCATTTGAAGGAAGAGATAGCCCACTATTTTGAATTAATGGGGCTATAACATCAAGCCATCTTTTTCGTAGATTTTCTTCTCCAATGAAAATATTTTCATCGATTAGGATCTTTTCTGCTGGTCCAGGCTCAAAAATACCTAGTGCATAATTCCAAGCATAATTTAAAGAATCTTGCATTTTGCTATGGCTTTCCTCATTGCCATTACCTAGTTGATCCAACCAAGTGTTAGCATGCATAGTATGGTATTTTATTTCACCAAAAAACTTATTGGCTACTTGTGCTAATGGTTCATATGCAGACCCCCTTAACGATTCAAATCGAAGATATTCGGCAAAGTCGAACAAAAAATGTCGTATAAGACTGAAACTGTAGTCGCCAATTGGTAGTTCAACAAATTTGGATGAATGAAATTGACTAGCATTTCTAGTAAATGCAACCGTGTCTGCATCAGCCTCACCAAGTTGGTGAAGTAGGTTGTAGAGATGTTCACTTTGTCCAACCTTATCTTGAGCCATGCTTGAAAAAGCAATGTCTTCCTCTAATATTGGGCCTAGACCAGTCCACTCACTGTTTCGGTGACCAATAATCAATTGATCATCTGCCGTTTTATAGAGTAATTCTTTTAGTGCATCGATGCTATTCATGATAATTCTTATTTACAGTTATACTTTATCAGTAGGTTTACTTCCTCTTTCTTTAAATGCGTTTATTCTATCCATAACCTTGTAATTAGCGGGATTTCGATAGAGTTTTTCAGGTGCAGTAGTGAAGATATCGTCATCAGAATATTCAGTTGCAGAAATACAACTACTAGGTACTACCCAAATATTTGCTGTAACTTCTCTTCTAGCATATTGCTCCTTGGCATATAATAAAGCCATGTCAGGATTTGGAGCGTGAACTATACCAACATGCTTATGCTGTGCTCCACGCTTATTTTGATGAAATACTTCAAAAGTTTGAAAATGAGCAAGCCCCTCCATATCAGCTTTGTTGCCAGATTGAATTTTTGCTCGGGTAATTCTTGGGTCTATCGACTCTATTGTTTGATTAATTTTTTTGTCCATGATTGTTTTCGAGTTTTTAAATGATATATGCCTGAGGTCAATTCAACTAAATTCAGCATGTTGTCACCAACGAAAATTGGATGCGTTGCTATTAATTTTCCCAAAGCGTTGTAAATATCTAGTGTGTTAATCCCATTTGATTTAATAATGATACTTTTTTGGAATGGGTTAGGGTAAATAGAAACGTTTTCATTTATTGCATTAATACCCATACTTTTAGGCTGCATTACTAGTTCAAGATTATCTAAGTACAGGCTGCTATTAGGACCCCTAACACTGTCTGTTTTTCCTGAGTAGAAAATAAGACCAGCACTGTCTGCCGTAATGGGAGAGGCATAATAGTTAATGGGGAAAGCAAAAAATGTCCAATCGCTTGCAGCTGACAGATAGAAATTATCATTGGACTTGTACTGCCCTTTTCCCCATGTCCTTAAATTTATTCTTGCTGTATCATCACCATCTGGGATGTATTTATAGTAGCCTTGCAAATATTTAAAGGTATCGATGGGAAAGTGTGGAGTGTAATAGTCATTATCCTCGATACCAAGAAAACAGTATCCATACCTAGTACCTCCTGACGAATTTGAATATGCGTTTTTTATTAGAAGTGAGCTTTCACCCATAAATATATCAGAATCGGTAACATTCAAAACGGTTGGTTCATAGAGAAAAGAGGAATATCTTTCATACACTACTAAATCTAAAGGTTTCCATCCAGTAGGATAATCGACTCCAATATTATCCCAATCCTCAAACCCATGATTAAATATATTATCTTGTCTTACATTCAAATTTGTAAAATGAATGTCGTCAAAAATCACAAAACCATCCCCATCCACGCCATAGTCAGCATAAGAGTATAAATTAATCCATACGCTATCGGCAGTACGTGAGGAGCTCCATTCAATTGGAACGGAATACCTGACCCATTCGTTATTACTAGAGCCGGTAAATCGGAAGTCAACCTTACCTTTATAGGTGCCTTTTTCTCTAAATACAGCATATACTCTTGCAGTGTCTCCTAAAGCTAAATCATATTTTGCCCAAAAACAAAGACTCAACGGGTCCCCTTCAAAAGCTACACCATCATAGCCGTTCACATTATCAACGTTGAGAGCATAAGAACGATAACCTCGTGAGTTAGGGACATAAGTGTTTGATAGCTTCAGAGCATATTGCCCCTCTTTAGCATCTAATGTTCGTTCAGAATTTCTAATTGTACAAGTCATTCCTGTGGGCTTATGATGGTCTCTTACTCGCCATTTTTCAAAGTCGCCGTTGGGAATATTTTGTGCGTTTACGAAGAAAATGACATTTAAAAAGCACAATAAGATGATAAAATGTTTCATGATGTGTAATTTTTAAATTTTCATAAAATTCGTAATTAAAATTGACTTTACCAATTAACTGGTTTTTACTAGACCCTCATTAAGCATAAGGTGTTACGTATTCGTCTTGTTTGCTCTTAATTGCATTGGTCACCCATTTGCCGTTTTCTTCTGCCATTCTTCGAACAGCAAGTCGTTCAGCATTACAAGGTCCGTCTCCGTTGATAACACGCTTAAATTCGTCCCAATCTGGTTCAGTGTAATCCCACAAACCAGTCTCTTCATTTTTCTGGAGTTTCGGATCAGGTAGGGTTAACCCTAAATCCCATATTTTAGGGACATACATATCTAAAAACTGTTGCCTCATAGCATCGTTAGTTGCCATTTTGACTTTCCATCGCATTAATGTCTCAGTGTGAACTGATATTTTATCACTTGGACCAAAAAAGTGCATGAGGGGTGGCCACCATCGATTCATCGCTTCTTGGACCATTTGTCTTTGTTTTGATGTCCCGGTTGCGAGATGGACTACATTGTCATGGCCATATTTTAAGTGAAAAGATTCTTCATAACAAATGCGTTCTAAGGCTCGACAATAAGGGCCATAAGAACCCTTGCTATTAGCTAATTGGTTTACAATTGCCCCAGCATCTACTAACCAAGCGATTACTGCACTGTCGGCCCATGTTTTTGCTGGATAATTAAAAATATTCGAATACTTAGATTTACCCGTGATTAAATCATTCATCATATCCTCTCTGCTTTTACCTAGTGTTTCGGCAGCAGAATACAATAATTGACCATGGCCAACTTCATCTTGAACTTTTGCCATTAAAGCTAATTTTCTTCTGAAACCAGGAGCTCTCGTAATCCATGTTCCTTCAGGTAATGCACCAATTATTTCTGAGTGAGCATGTTGCTCAATCATTCGGATAAGTTGTTTCCTATACATGGCTGGCATCCAATCTTTTGGCTCAATTTTTTCGCCACGATCAATTCTGGCTTGAAATGCAGCTAGTAATTCAGGAGTTTCCTCTACTGATGTAAATTTTTCGTTGGGGTCTACGTATGCGTTTCCGTACATAATATTTATAATTTATTTTTTATTAAACCACTAAGTATGAAATCACTTAGTTTCTCTGCGATTTGGGTTGGGTTGAGTTTACCTTGAGGACTGTACCATTCTACGATCCAGTTTACGCTTGATAGAACAGTTAGTGTAGCAAATTTGATGTCACTTTCATTAAATCGCCCTTCATCAATGCCTGTCTGGATAATCTTTCTAATTCCTTTTTCATAGGAATTTCTTTTTTCAATAAACTTGCTAAGAGATTCGCCAGTTAGATTTCTCCAGTCTCGTAAAAATATAATAGCAGAATCTAAATGACTTGTAAGTATCTGAACATGCTCTTTTATAGCCATTCGTAGTTGTTGTTCTGCATCAAAATAGAGGGTGTTTATTTCTTGAATTGCTCGATCAAATTTGCTAGCCATATCAAAACACGTAAGTTTCAAGATATCCTCCTTTGATGAAAAATGACTATATAGACTTGCTGGCTCCATTTCCAAAGATTTTGCAATATCACGAACTGAAGTGGCGGCATACCCCTTCATTTTGAGAACAGCTTGAGCAGATTGTAAAATTTGTCTTTTTCTTTCAGTCATTTTAAAATACAAACTAACGTTCGTTAGGCAAATGTAGTGATTTAGAAGTAAATTTCAAAATTGCTGTCAATTTTGGTTATTTTAAAAATCTTAAAGAGGGTGAATTCTGATGGCATATTTTCTATATTTGACCAGTGAAATTTGGTAAAGTAGAAAACCCTGAAATGTATGCTCATGGCTTACCCAAAGATCATACGGATACTAAAATTGCTTTAGCAACTGAAGACACACAATCACCAAAGGTATTTATAGGGTGTCCTCGTTGGGCCAAAGCTGAACTTAAAGGATTCTATCCAAAAGGAGTAAAAGATGAGTTATCGTATTATTCAAGTCAGTTTAATGCGATAGAATTGAATGCATATTATTATCGAATTTTTCCCCCTTCAGTGGTTGAGAGATGGTATGACAGATCATCTCCAAATTTTATGTTTTTTCCTAAGGTCCCTCAACTTATTAGTCAGTTTAGAAGACTCAAAAATTGTGATGATGCGTTGAATGATTTTTTTGTTTCGATATCTCATTTTAAAGAAAAGTTAGGGACCGTATTTCTTCAAATGAATGACAACTATGGTCCGCATAATTTTCAAGATCTAGCTCTGTTTGTAAATAATTGGCCAAAAGATTTACCCTTATCCGTGGAATTGCGAAATTCGGGGTGGTATTCTGATTCTTATGTAGCTGATGATCTTTGTGCTATGCTTCAAGAAAATCGGGTGGCTCATACCATTACAGACACGTTAGGCAGAAGAGATTTAATGCATATGCGGTTAACTAATTCTTCCTGTTTCGTAAGATTTACAGGGGCAAATCATTCATCGGATATTACCCGAATAGATGAGTGGTTTGATCGGTTGACAGCGTGGAAAGATCAAGGGATTAATCAAATTAATTTTTTTGTACATCAGACCATCGAAAAAGACTTACAAATGTTGTCTGCTAGACTAATAAATAAGATTAATGAAGGATGGGGTTACAATTTAAATGTACCGGGTTCTTCTCAGACTTCTTTATTCTAAATGAAGCCCAATAGGGCAGTGATCGCTTCCAAAAATTTCGTTGTGAATGGTTGCGTCGTTAATTTTTTCAGCGATAGATTTAGATACCAAAAAATAGTCTATTCTCCAACCTGCATTGTTTGCTCTAGCATTAAATCGAGCACTCCAAAAACTATATTTAATTTCTTCAGGATACTTTTCTCGAAAGGTATCGATCAAGCCAATGTCGAGAATCGTATTTAAACCATCGATTTCAGTTTGTGTGTATCCACTGGTTTTGTTGTAGTTACTTTTGTCGTTTTTCAAGTCGATGGACTGATGAGCTACATTAAAATCTCCTGTCACGATGATGGGTTTAATTTTTTTTAAGTTAGCCAAGTAGCTGGCAAATGCAACATCCCAAGTAGATCGATAATCTAGTCGTTTTAATCCAGCACCACTATTCGGGACATAAACATTAACCAAATAAAAGTCTGCGTATTCAGCCGTAATGACTCGTCCTTCTTGATCATGTTCCTCTATTTGAATATCTGAAATAACTTGTATGGGTTCTTTTTTGGATAAGATAGCAACACCACTATAGCCTTTTTTTACTGCAGAATTGCTATAGATTGAATAGCCTGAAAGTTCAGTGAGAGCTTCTTGTACTTGATCGTTTTGGGCTTTTGTCTCCTGAATACAAAAGATATCAGCGTCTAAATCTTGGATGATATCAATCAATCCTTTTTTGACAGAAGCTCGAATGCCGTTAACATTCCATGATATTATTTTCATACAGTAATTTCTAGTTAATGGTTATTATTTTTTCTGTGTTTTTACCAATGCGTATTTTGTCATGGGGCATTTTCCCAATAATTGCCTGTCCAATTGGAGATTTAACAGATACGGTAAAAACTACTTGATTATTCAGTTCTATTTTTCCTAGAGCAACGGATAAGTAAAGCATTTTTTTATCTGTTATTACCAAAGCTCCTAGCTGAACGGATTCACAAGGTATTGAGGCATTAATTTGATTCAGAATATTCATTTCCTGATTTAAATTGTAGAACTGGCGATTGAGTCTATCCAATTCCTCATGACCCATAGCTCTGGCGGTTTCAAATTTATTGCCTGCAGTACTGCTCTGTTCTCCCTCGATCGATTCTTGTACCTTATCAATTGCGGCTTGCAAATCATCAATCTGAGTTTGCAATTTTTCTATGCATTGATTATAGAGTTCAGTTTTATTGATCATGACACAAAAGAGTTATTAAGGCAGGTATTTTTTGTCGAAATTAGGCTTTCGTTTTTCTAGAAATGCATCACGTCCTTCTTTAGCTTCGTCGGTCATATAGGCCAAACGAGTAGCTTCCCCTGCAAATACCTGTTGACCAACCATTCCATCGTCAGTAAGGTTCATTGCAAATTTTAGCATTTTAATGCTTGTCGGAGACTTCTCTAAAATTTCCTGAGCCCATTCATAGGCTGTTTCTTCTAGTTTTTCGTGCGGAACAACTTGGTTAACCATTCCCATTTCAAAGGCTTCTTGGGCAGAGTAATTTCTTCCCAAAAAGAATATTTCTCGTGCCTTTTTTTGACCAACCATTTTTGCCAAATAAGCAGAACCATAACCACCATCAAAACTGGTTACATCAGCATCTGTCTGTTTGAAAATGGCATGTTCAGCACTTGCTAATGTCAAATCACAAACGACATGTAAGCTATGTCCGCCACCAACTGCCCATCCAGGGACTACAGCAATGACTACTTTAGGCATAAAACGAATTAATCGTTGAACATCCAATATGTTCAATCGGTGGTAATTGTCATCACCAACATACCCTTGATGACCTCGTGCTTTCTGGTCTCCGCCGCTACAAAAGGAATATACCCCATCTTTGGAGCTTGGACCTTCTGCACTTAGTAACACAACTCCAATTGATAAATCTTCTTGGGCATCATGAAATGCATCTAATAATTCACTCGTTGTTTTTGGGCGAAAAGCATTTCGGACATCCGGTCTGTTAAATGCAATTCGTGCTACACCATTACACTTTTTGTACGTGATGTCCTCATATTCTTTAACTGTGGTCCATTTGATTTGAGTCATAACACAAAGGTATAGGTATTTTTTAAGGACAAATAGCTTTTAATAACTAGCTTCTACAATTGCTTTTACAGCATCAGGGGTCACTACTTTATGTTCGCCAAGAGCTATCCAACCTCTATTTTCCAATGCAGAGCTTACTTGTTTTGCGGTATTTTTATAATCACTAGTGTATGCCGAAATACGAGTTGGTATATCCAATGATTGAAAGAAATGCTCAGTTTTTTCAATAGCTTGTTTGGCCCGTTCTTCAAGTTTGCCTTCTGTGATATTCCACACGCGTTCACCGTATTGTGCTAATTTCTCTTTTTTATTTTCCAAGAAATAGGCATAATGTTTCGGTGCGATGATAGCCAATGTTCGTGCATGGTCTATTCCGTGGAGGGCAGTTAACTCATGACCCATAGCGTGGATTGCCCAATCCGTTGGTACTCCTTTTTGGATGAGGCCATTGAGTGCCATGGTGCAACACCACATAAAATTAGAAGCAATCGAATAATCACTTGGGTTATCAATTAGTTTCGGAGCGGTATCGATTAGACTACTCATGATACTTTCTGCAAATCGATCTTGTAAATCTGCTCCAATAGGATAGGTCATGTACTGTTCCATTACATGTGTGAATGCATCGGTAATTCCATTGGCTAGTTGACGTTTTGGGATTGACGCAACTACAGAGGGATCCAAAACACTAAATTTGGGGAACAAACCTGGTCCTCCCATGCCTAATTTTTGACCGGTTTCTTTTCTAGAGATGACCGACCCACTATTCATCTCAGAACCCGTTGCAGGTAGTGTAAGAACTGTTCCGAAAGGGAGTCCTTTTTCCGTTCGAATTCCCTTAGTTAAAATATCCCAAGGCTCTTCGCCCTCAAATAATGCAGCTGAAGACAAAAACTTAGCTCCATCAATGACGGAACCACCTCCTACAGCGAGGATGAAATTGATTTCCTCATTTTTAATAACGGATAATGCTTCCATAAGAATGGAATATTCTGGATTAGCAGGGATTCCTCCAAATTCCACAATAGCGTGATCTGATAAAGCGGAAATGACTTGGTCATAAATTCCATTTCTTTTGATACTTCCCTTGCCGAATAATAGCAATACTTTGGCTTGGTTTGGTATCTGTGTTTTTATCTTAGCAATTTCACCTTTACCAAAAAGAATTTTTACGGGGTTTATGAGTTCAAAGTTGAGCATGATTGTTAATATTATCTTTTAAACGCTTGGTTTAACATTTAGTTGGTTGTATTGCTAATGAATTAATCCATAAATTTGCTTTATGTCACAATTTGTAGCCCAAAGTAAAACACAATATGATGGTTTGTATGAAGAAAGCATTAAAAATCCTGAAAAATTTTGGTCTGATTTTGCTGAAAATGAGTTTATATGGCAAAAAAAGTGGGATAAAATTTTAGATTTTGACTTGCGAAAACCATCAATCAAATGGTTTGAAGGAGCCCAATTGAACATTACAGAAAATTGCATCGATCGACATTTGGATACCATAGGCGATCAAACAGCAATCATTTTTGAGCCCAACAATCCCAATGAAGCCCCACAACATATAAGCTATTGTGATTTAGCTATTAATGTCAATAAAACAGCCAATATGCTCAAGGCACTTGGGGCTAAAAAGGGTGATCGAATTTGTATTTACATGCCTATGACTCCTGAGCTGGCTTATACCGTATTGGCGTGTGCTCGTATTGGGGCAATACATTCAGTGGTGTTTGCAGGGTTTAGTTCTAAAAGCTTATCCGATCGAATTTTAGATGCTCAATGCACCATGCTTGTTACTGCAGATGGAGGATATAGAGGACAAAAAATCACCCCATTGAAAGAGATAGCGGATCAGGCATTGGAAAATACAGATTGTATAAAACAAGTGGTCGTATTGAAACGAACAGGCATCAATATTACCATGCAAGAAGGAAGAGATGTTTGGTGGCACAATGAGTTTAACAAGGCCAATGATGAATGCCCCGCTGAAGTAATGGATGCAGAAGATATGCTATTTATCCTTTATACAAGTGGCAGTACTGGTAAACCCAAAGGAATGGTTCATACTTGTGCGGGCTACATGGTTTATACCAATTTTTCTTTCAGAAATGTTTTTCAGTACCAACAAGGAGATGTGTATTGGTGTACAGCAGATATTGGTTGGATCACTGGGCATAGCTATATTTTGTATGGGCCATTAAGTGCTGGAGCAACCACCTTAATGTTTGAGGGTGTACCGAGTTATCCAGATATGGGTCGATTTTGGCAAATTATCGAAAAACATAAGGTGAATATTTTTTATACTGCACCAACAGCTATACGAGCATTGGCAAGTTGTGATTTGAGTTTTGTGAATTCGTATAACTTGAGCAGTCTCAAAACACTAGGAACGGTTGGTGAGCCTATAAATTTAGAGGCATGGCAGTGGTATGATGAACATATTGGTAAAAAAGAATGCCCTATTGTAGATACATGGTGGCAGACCGAAACAGGCGGTATCATGATTTCTAGTATAGCGGGTGTTACAGAGGATATTCCCACATTTGCTACGTTGCCATTGCCAGGCATTCAACCCTGTTTGATGGATGATTCGGGGAATGAAATTCAGGAAAAAGAATCTGAAGGGAAATTATGCATCAAGTACCCTTGGCCAAGTATGGCGCGAACGATTTATGGAGATCATCAACGATTTAAAGAGACCTATTATAATACCTTCGAAGGCAACTATTTTACTGGAGATGGTGCCAAGCGAGATAAAAATGGAAATTACCGAATTACTGGAAGAGTAGATGACATTGTAATTGTTAGTGGGCATAATCTCGGCACAGCCGAAATTGAAAATGCAATTAATGAGCATCCTCGAGTAGCAGAAAGTGCAGTTGTAGGATATCCTCATTCGATAAAAGGCAATGCAATTTATGCATATATCACACCGCGAGGGGAATTTGATGATTCAGCTATTCCCTCACTTCAAAAAGAAATTAACGAATTAGTTTCTGGCACCATTGGACCCATTTCAAAACCAGATAAAATTCAGTTTACCAATGGATTGCCCAAGACACGAAGTGGGAAAATCATGCGTAGAATATTACGAAAAATTGCAGAAAATGAATTGGATAAATTGGGAGACACATCTACACTATTGAATCCAGAATGCGTGCAAGAAATTATCGACGGAAGGCTCACAGATTAGCCTGATATAAGGTAGATGCAAGGTTTTTTGTGAAGTTCAATTTCATTGGGTTTCCAGTCTTTTATGGGTTTTGAAATGATGGTCTCTTTTCCTTCTTTTTCTAGATCAACGGCTACACAGAGTCGGGTAGAGTGTTGCAAATTTTTAATTAAAAACTCCAAAAATGGATTGTTTCGGTAGGGAGCTTCCATGAAAATTTGTGTCGTTTTTCTAGACCGATATTCCATATCTTTAAGACTACTTATTCGCTCTTTAGAATCAATGGGGAGGTAGCCATTAAATTGAAAATTTTGACCATTAAACCCACTCGCCATGAGGGCCAAAAAAATAGAGGAACTACCTGATAATGGGATCACTTTAACATTTTTTTGGTGAGCGTATTTTACAATTTCATTTCCAGGATCAGCAATTGCTGGAAGTCCAGCTTCAGACAATACCCCTATTGAAAAATCTTGAATATGGGTGTTAAAAAAAGGCTTAAATCCAGCATAGTTATCATGTTTGTTGAGTTCCATAAATTCAAATTCGCTTTGAGCTATGGGATGATCAATGGCTTTTAAAAATGCTCGGGCTGTTCGCTCACGTTCAACGATAAAATGACGAAGGGTGTAAATATAATCTAACGTTCGTTTTGGGAGGTAATCTTTATAAAATTCACCGATGAAATTAGGAATTAAAAAAAGAGAATGATTAGCCAATGGTTTTTAAAAATTGAATGCTAGTTTGATTGAAAATAAGGGGCCTCTCTACGTTGACCACATGTCCACAACTTGGTATAATATGAAGTTGAGAGTGCTTGTGATGACCCGCTAGTTTTTTTATACTGGGCAAAAACATATGGTCTTCGGCTCCCATAATGTATAAGGTTGGGATAGGTAGATCGTTGATGCGAAACAATTTAAGTAAGGGATTAATTTCAGCCACTAATGTAAACCAACGTTGAAATTCTTTTTGGTATAGTTTTTTGGCTTCATTAATAAACAGGTTTCTACTCTCCTTGTGTGATCGTTTAGGCATGATGATATGAGCAAAAAAACGATAAAGCATGAGGTAGGGGACTACTGATTTTAGCAGGACACCTAGTCTCATAAGTACTTGTCCACGTAGGTTCATCTTCATGATAGCTCCACCTAAAATCATACTCTTACTGCGTTCGGGAAAACGTTCAGATAACTCTCGAATGATGATTGTGCCTAATGAAATTCCGACCCAATGGGTCGAAGTAATTTTGAGGTGGTCCAATACATCGATTACCTCATCACCGATGGTATCAAAAGAATACGATTTTAACTTTTCGTAGATGGGTTTTTTAGATTTTCCGTGGCCTCGAAGGTCAATCAGCAGTACATTATAGTCCGACTTAAAATCTCGAATTTGCTTATACCATATGCTACTACTACCCCCTGCACCATGCACAAACGTAACCCATGGAGCGTTATCATCTTTGAGGTATGTGATATAGTGAAGCACGATTTTAAACGAAACAAATGTAATTAAACGAACGTTTTTATAAATTTAATTTTTTTACGAGTTAAAATCATACGCAATTATGATTTATATCATAAAATTGACAAGGATTATTAAAAATGACGCGTCTATCTTTGTTTTGTAAAGAATAGTCTAAGATTTATTGGTTGTAATGATTTTAGATTTTATTTACAAAGTTTTTCATAATTAGACACGGGGTTGGGAAACCCCGTGTTTTTTTGGATATCGTTATCATTGCACCCATGCACCCGCCTAAAGCGAAAAAAATACCTAAGGAATTAACCATTCATGAAGACACCCGTATAGATGATTATTTTTGGTTAAACCAACGGGAAGATCAAGAGGTTTTGGACTACCTAAACCAAGAAAATGCATATTGTAAAGCCGTTCTCAAACCAACAGAATCCCTTCAAAAAGAGCTGTATGAGGAAATAGTAGGACGTATAAAAAAAGATGATGAATCTGTACCCTACAAAAAAAATGGCTATTGGTATTATACTCGATTTGTCAAAGAAGGGGAGTATCCCATTCATTGTAGAAGAGCGGGTGGAGATAAATTTGAAAATTCGGGTGATGAAGAAATTTTATTGGATGTCAATGAATTAGCAAAGGGACATTCATATTACGCTGTTGGTGGTTTGAGTGTGAGCCCAAATAATCAGTTTTTAGCCTACGGAGAAGATACGGTGAGTAGAAGAATCTACACACTAAAAGTGAAAGATTTGATGTCGGGAAAACTCTTGGATGTAAACATTCAAAGGACTACTGGAGGGGCTACTTGGGCAGAGGATAATGAGACCCTTTTTTACACGGAAAAAGAAGAAAAGTCGCTTCGTTCAGCCAAAATATTCTCTTATAATGTATTCAATCACGAAAGTCAATTGAGGTATCATGAGGCAGACGACACCTTTAATTGTGGGGTTTATAAAAGTAAAAGTAAGAAATACATCATCATTACTTCGGGAGCTAGTATTACTTCTGAGTTTAGGTACATAGATGCTCGATCTCCACATGAGGATTTTACTGTTTTTCAAGAGCGTATTCGTGGACTCGAGTATGGTATTACTCACTTTGAAGATAAGTGGTATGTGTTGACTAATTGGGATGCTCAAAATTTTAGATTAATGCAAACCCATGAGACGAATACTTCGCGAGACTTTTGGAAAGAAGTGATGCCTCATCGAGATGAGACCTTGATTGAGGGAATAGAGTTATTTAAAAATCATATGGTCGTGGAAGAACGAACTAAAGGTCAAAATTTTATTCGAATAATCAATCAAAAAACAGCTGAAGAGCACTACATGAATTTTGATTCGGAGACTTATGATTGCTGGACAAGCATAAATCCAGAGTTTGATACTCCCATTTTGAGATTTGGCTACACCAGTATGACGACACCTAGCTCTGTGTTTGATTATGACATGAACACACAAGAAAAAACCTTATTAAAACAGCAAAAAATAGTAGGTGGATACGATGAGTCTAACTATGAAAGTAAACGAATTTGGGTAGAGGCTAGAGATGGAGAACAAGTCCCTATGAGCATGGTCTATAAAAAAACTAACGAATTAGAAATACCAAAAAATGCACCTCTACTTCTTTATGCGTATGGTTCATATGGGCATTCATTGGATCCGTATTTTAGTTCGGTCAGATTGAGCTTGTTGGATCGAGGTTTTATCTACGTAATCGCACATATTCGGGGTGGTGAAGATTTGGGCAGACGGTGGTATGATCAGGGTAAATTACTTCATAAGAAAAATACATTTTACGATTTCATTGATTGTGGTCAGCACTTGATTAAGCAGGGCTATACTTCCAATCAAAAATTATATGCGATGGGAGGAAGTGCAGGAGGTTTATTAATGGGAGCAGTCATCAATATGAGACCCGATTTATGGAAGGGAGTTATTGCAGCTGTTCCTTTTGTCGATGTTGTGACTACGATGCTCGATGAGTCTATTCCACTGACCACTGGAGAGTATGATGAATGGGGAAATCCCAATGAAGAAGTATTTTATCATTACATCAAAAGCTATTCTCCATACGACAATGTAGGGCGAAAAGCATATCCTAATTTGCTTATTACTACAGGCCTACATGATAGTCAAGTACAGTATTGGGAGCCAGCAAAATGGATAGCTAAGCTGAGAGAGTATAAAACAGATGATAACATTTTGATTATGGATTGCAATATGGAAACCGGTCACGGTGGAGCAAGTGGGCGTTTTGAAGCACTCAAAGAAACAGCCATGGAATATGCATTTTTGTTGATGTTGGAAGGACGGTTTTAGGATACTTATCGAACTTTTAAATACATCATTTATGTTAGGGTTAGTTGTTTTACATTTTAATGCTTGATTTTAATT
The DNA here is from genome assembly GCA_913043145.1 of uncultured Bacteroidota bacterium. Lineage (GTDB taxonomy): Bacteria > Bacteroidota > Bacteroidia > NS11-12g > UBA9320 > UBA9320. The sequence continues at coordinate 2,483 of CAJWLP010000017.1, read as the reverse complement.
GTATATTTAGATGTTTTTTATTGAAATAATAAATATGGTTGAGGTTAATATATTAAAGCGGTTATTTAAAAAAACTATTGCATTTATTATTATAATTTTAACATTTTACTCTTGTAAAAAAGAAGAATTGTACAATGACAATTTGCAGAAAATAAATAGTGAATTCATTGCTGCTGTAGATATTTCCAGCTATCCAGAAATAGCCCTTACTAATCAAACCTTCTATAGCTTGGAAGGAAATAAACAAAACTTTTTATCCATATTAAAAGAAAACGGGGTTAATACTATTAGATTAAGAGTATGGGTGGATTCAGTTGATAATCACTCTGGATTTAACGAGGTAAAATTATTTGCGGAAACCCTAAGAAATATGGAATTTAAAATTTGGCTAACACTTCATTATTCAGATACTTGGGCGGACCCCAGTTCTCAACAAATACCCCATCAATGGCAAGAATTGGACTTTGAGACATTAAAAGACAGTGTCTACAGTTATACAGATCGAGTGGTTAATGAATTAAAACCAAATTATATTCAGATTGGAAATGAAATAAATTCTGGCATTCTTCATCCTCATGGAAACATTTCAAATAACTACAACCAATTTGTGGAACTACTTCGAGAAGGGTGTAATGCAGTAAGGAGTAATTCAAGGGATTGTAAAATAATGTTGCATTTTGCTGGTTTTGAACATGCAGATTTTTTTTTCAATCAATTAAAAACAATTGATTATGACATAATAGGTTTATCATTCTACCCTATTTGGCACGGGAAATCACTCCATAAGCTCAAAACTAGCATGCAAAGTTTGAGTGAGTCAATTAACAAACAAATTATTATAGCTGAAACAGCGTATCCTTTTACACTTGATTGGAATGATTGGACTAACAATATTGTAGGGTTAAACGAACAGTTAATTTTGCCTGAGTATCCGGCAACAATTGAAGGTCAACGTAAATATATTAGAGACTTAAAAGTAATCACACAAGAACTAGAAAAAGGAATTGGATTTTGTTATTGGGGTGCAGAATTAATTGCGTGGAAAGGAAATCAAGCAACAGACGCATCAGCATGGGAAAATCAGGCATTATTTGACTTTAATAATAAAGCACTACCTGTTTTGAATGAATTTAAATAGAATATTAAAGTATCGAAATAACTGAAAGTTACGCCAAACAGTGATGAAAACACTACAGATTCATTTTAGCTGAAGGATAGAATCGAATTATATTCGCGATCTTATATGAAAAAAATAACATTAATTTTATTAGCATTTGGCAATTTTGGAGCGTTTGCACAAATAGAAACTGACCGACCAGATTTTACCGAAAGTCCGAATACAGTGCCCAAAGGTGCTTTGCAAGTGGAAACGGGGTTCATTATGGAAAATGATAAAATTGAAAATTTAGGAGGTTCTTTTGAATATCAGAATTTGACCTTGAATACAACGCTGATAAGATATGGGTTGCTTGAACACCTTGAGCTTCGTTTTAATTGGGCGAATAATCAGAATGAAGAAACACAAAAGAGATTAATTCAAGGAGGTGTAGATTCTAGTTTCAGTTCAGTTACTAGTGGGTTCTTAACCTCGTTTGTAGGATTTAAGACGAATTTGTACAAAACAGACAAAATAAGCATAGGTTTTTTAGGCCATTTGTATGTTCCTGATTTATCATCTGGAGATTTTAAGGTGGATAATCAAAAAGTAGCATCCGAGCTTTTATTTCCTGTAAGTTATCAAATTACGGAACGGTTTGGAGTAGCTGCTCAATACGGAATTAATTGGGATGGCTTGTCTCCTAATCCAACGACGGGCTATACACTCGCTTTTGGTTATGCGATATCAGATCAACTCAACTGTTATATTGAGCCATACGGATTTCTTACAAATAATGGTGAGGAATTACATCTTGTGAACGGTGGGTTCACGTATTTGGTGAATAACAATTTTCAATTGGACCTGACGGGCGGTTTTGGTTTAAATGAGGAAGCTCCCGATAACTTTATCAGTTGTGGTGCATCCTTTCTATTATTTAATAAGTAATGAAAATTTGGGCAGTACTAATTCTAATACTAGCAATTGCTGCATGTAACTCTCCTAATAAGTGGGAAACTAAAACGGAGTCTACTTCTTTTGATGTGAAAGAACAATCCCCATACTCACAAAAAGTACTTAGGTATAGAGATAGTATGGATGCCGTATTTTATAGTGGATCTAACAAAATTTTGCCCAAGGAAGCCATCGCTACTGATGGAAAGCTCAATTATTTTTTGCCCGATGAATCTTATCGAGTTCAGGCTCAATTTATACCTATTAAAAACGGTGAGGTTTTTAAAATGAAAACCAATACCGATCGATTGCCTGAATATAGAAAGTATGGAAAACTATCTTTTACGATTCAGAATCAAAATCTTGTGCTAACACTCTATCAAAATCTAGAACAACCCGAATATTTGTTTTGTCCGTTCAAGGATAAGACCAA
>CAJWLP010000016.1 GCA_913043145.1 uncultured Bacteroidota bacterium | reverse complement strand
CAGCTGGGTTTATATGTGCACCTGAACTATTTCCAAACATTAATATGGCAAGTGTAACAGCTAATCCAAAAATAACAGTAATCAAGCAAAGAGAGGCCTGGAAATTTTCAGATAAATTGACATTGCTATATTCAATACTCCAAACTCCCATAAAGACAAGTAAAAAGGTGCCAGCAAACTCAGCAAAATATTTTTTCATTATAAAACAAATTAATTAAATGAATATTAAATAATCATGATGATGTTATTAATTGATTATAATTTTCTTAGTAATATTTTTATTTCCATTTTTAATTTCTAGGTAATAAATTCCTTCAATTAAATCATATACATCTATGAAATTTATCCAATTAGACAGTTTACCGTTTTTGATTAGTTTTCCGTGATTATTTGTCAGGTAATAAATGGACTGTGGTTCCGTTCGAATTTGCAGAGTATTACTAGTTGGATTAGGACTTACAGTAGCATCTAATTTTGACGTTTTCTTAACACTAGCAGATGGTAAACTGTTTAAAATACTGTCGGCAATTAAAACATCAGGAATACCATAACCATACTCAAAATCAGGGGTTTCATATTGATGACAACTCTCAATAATTGCATTGAAAATCTGATAATTTGGTTGTTCAGAATGTTTAGATTTGAGACAAGCTACCATTCCAGCAATTAATGGGCCTGAGAATGATGTACCACTTCCTGTTATCAAAATACCTTTGGAATCAGGTATTGTATTTTTCCGTCCCATAGCACAAACCTCTGGTTTTATTCTTCCGTCTGATGATGGGCCTCTACTTGAAAATGAAGTTATTTGACGAAAGCTATCAACAGCACCAACACACAATACATCTTTTCCATCACATGGGGCAGTAATGTAATACCAAGGCTTATTACCTGAATTTCCAGCACTATTTGTCACAAATATGCCACGATCAACAGCCATTTGAGCCGCAATAGTGATTATTGTACTTTTTCCATCCATATCTTTATAAGTATAATCACCTTGTAGTGTATCAAAAAGAGAATATCCCAAACTGGAATGAATAATATCAACACCAATTGAATCTGCCCATTCAAAGGCATTTACCCAATTTAGTTCCTCAAGATGTGTTTCACTAGATGTGTTTTCAGTTCGAGCGAGTACAAAATTTGCCTTTGGTGCGGCACCCATCATGCTATCTGGGTAATTTATTCCAGCCAAAGCTAAAACCTGCATGCCATGGGTACTTTGATCAAATTTCATAGAACCATTACTTACAAAATCCTTAGTTGCAATAATTTGATTATTAGACCATAGCGAATCAAAAATGGGTAAACTATCCACTTTCCAAAATCCACCATCAAAAAGTGCAATTGTAATGTCTTTCCCCGTATTGCCCTGTTTATGATAGTTTGTGAGATTAATCATATCCAACTGCCAATCACTTTGTCCATAATTATAATTTTCATGAATAGAATTATTTTGATGGTCATATTGACCCATTGAAATAATTTGTGATACAAATGAATAAGACTTCGCTCGATTTATGAATTTATTAGATATGCATACTGCATTAAGCCATTTACTTTGACCAATTATAGGGATACCATCGCTTTTAAATTGATCTATAAATTCTTTACATACACTAGCCTTAAAAAAGTCTTCTGCTTTAGAACATTTACTATCAAAATAAACCCAGCTGTTTTGAGATTTTGAAATACCAAACACAAAGCAAAATATTATTAGTAAGCTAATTCTCGAGCAATTGTTTAATCTCATTTAATTTCATTAATGATTCTACAGGTGTTAAAGTATTAACATCTATGTTGTTTAATAGATTTATTATTTGTGTCGTTTTAGGGTCATTAAGTTGAAATAGGTTCATCTGAATATTGGGTGAAGTTTTTTTACTCAAACCCTTAGTGTTTACGTTTACTCTATCTTTTTCTAACTGAATTAAGATTTGATTTGCTCTTTTTACAACTGGTTTAGGAATTCCAGCCATGCGAGCTACATGAATTCCAAAACTGTTTTCACTACCACCTTTTTTTATTTTTCTGAGGAATATTACTTTATTTTTTTTCTCTTCAGTACTTATATGATAATTGACAATGCCATTATTTAAGTTTTCAAGTTGATTTAATTCATGATAGTGTGTAGCAAATAGTGTTTTAGGTTTATATTCAATGTTGTTCATGAACTCTACTATACTCCAAGCTAAACTGACACCGTCGTAAGTACTCGTTCCTCTACCAATTTCGTCAAGAATAACTAAGCTTCGATCAGATAGATTATTTAAGATTGAGGCTGTCTCTACCATTTCAACCATAAATGTTGACTCACCCTGCGATATATTATCAGATGCACCTACACGAGTATATACTTTGTCTACTAACCCAATCTCTGCATGTCTGGCTGGCACATATGAGCCAATTTGAGATAGTACAACAATTAAAGCTGTTTGCCTTAATAATGCTGATTTACCACTCATATTAGGGCCAGTCAAAATTATTATTTGTTGATCGTCTTGATTTATATATATATCATTAGGAATGTAATCTTCACCCAGTGGCAACTGTTTTTCAATCACAGGATGTCTTCCATCTTTTATCGCAATATGGAAGTCTTTTGTTACTGATGGTTTTGAATAATTATTCTTTTTGGCAACATGAGCTAAACTATTCAAGCAATCAATCTCAGCTACAAGACGAGCATCTGACTGGATAACTGTAACATAAACGATTAAACGATTTACAAATTCGCTAAACAGTTGAGTCTCAATTTCAGTAATTTTACTTTCTGCAAGTAAAATTTTCTCTTCAAATTCTTTAAGTTCGGGTGTTATATAGCGTTCTGCGTTTACTAGAGTTTGCTTTCGAATCCAATGTTCAGGAACTTTATCTTTATGTGTGTTTGTTACTTCTAAATAATACCCAAATACATTATTAAAAGCTAATTTCAAGCTTGATATTCCTGTTAATTCACTTTCTCTATTCTTAATGCCGATGAGATGATCCTTACTGTTTTTTGAAATGGATAAATATTCATCTAACTCCTCATTAACTCCTGAATTAAAAATTCCACCCTTACTAGGTATGACTGGAGCATCTGTAGATATATGTGAATCAATAAGTTTAATGATTTCTTTATTTTCATTCAGAGTATTTGAAAACCGTTGAATCGATTGATGATTAATTGATTGACACTCATTTTGAATTTTTTGTATCGATTTTAATGCAGAAGACAATTGGAGTAATTCTCTAGGATTAATTCTTCTTAAAGCAACTTTACCTATGATTCTTTCTAAATCACCAATTTTTGTTATTTCCGAGTTTAAGTTGTTATGAAAACTATCGTCTGAAAGTATATATTCGATAGCTTCTTGTCTATAACTGATTTGATTTAAATCAAGTAATGGAAATAATAACCAGTTTCTCATAAGTCTGCTACCCATAGGACTTAAAGTTTGGTCAATTATTTCTAGAAGAGCTATCCCATTAGGATGATTACTCTCAATTATTTCTAGATTTTTTAATGTAAATGAATCTATCCATACAAATTCTTGTTCATCAATCCTTTTAACACTGTTAATGTGCTCTAAATCAATATGATGATTTTGGTTTAAATAGTGAATAATTGCACCAGCAGCAACGATTGACTCATCCATGTGACTGATTCCAAATCCTTTTAAAGTTTCTGTCTTAAAATGTTTAAATAATTGTTCTTTGGAATATTCTTCGTCAAAAAACCAAGGATCAATAGGATAAGTGTAAAATTCATCTCCGAATAAAGAAGTAAATTTCTTTCGATAATTTTTACTAATGATTGTTTCGGTAGGTTTTATTGATTTAATTAATTTTTCAATATAAGTTTGGTTTCCTTGTGCAACTAAAAACTCACCAGTACTTAAATCTGTAAGTGCAACTCCAAAGCTATTTTTTAACTCATAGATTGATGCTAAGAAGTTATTACTTTTACTGTCCAAGGTTTTATCGTTAGCAGAAACACCCGGTGTTACCAATTCCTTAACTCCTCTTTTAACAATTCCTTTAGCGTTTTTGGGGTCTTCAAGCTGCTCACATACGGCTACACGTTGACCAGCACGAACTAATTTTGGCAGGTAGCTATCTAGAGAATGATAGGGGAAGCCTGCAAGTTCGACCTTACCAGCAGCTCCATTTTTTCGATGAGTTTGGACAATATCTAATATTTTTGATGCTATTACAGCATCATCACCGAACAATTCATAAAAATCACCAACTCTGAATAATAACAATGTATCAGGATATGAAGCTTTTATCTCACGAAATTGCTTCATTAGAGGAGTTTCTTTTTGGTGTTTTATCTTCGTACTCAATTAGTTTAAAATATTTTGACTCGCAAGTTAAAAAACAAGGACCTCAATAGATTGAGTGTTGAAAAATATAGGAAAGTTTCCAAAACTCCAATTATATTGGTTTTAGATAATATTCGATCAATGCATAATGTCGGTGCCATATTTCGTACATCTGATGCTTTTAGAGTAAAAAAAATCTACTTATGCGGCATAACAGCAAGACCACCTCATAGAGATATCCGTAAAACAGCTCTTGGTGCTGATGAATCTGTTGAATGGTGCTATTATAAAACAACTAAAGATGCACTATCAAAGCTAAATGATTGTCATATTTGTGCTTTAGAACAAGCAATGGATAGTATACCTTTAAGAAAGGTTGATTTACCAAAGAATAAAACAATTGCATTAATCGTTGGAAATGAGGTGGATGGTGTTGACGAATCTTTATTTGAGTGGTGTGATCAGATTATTGAAATTCCACAGTTTGGAGTTAAGCATTCTTTTAATGTATCAGTATCAACAGGGATAACGCTATGGGAGATATTTAATAAAATCAATGACTAAATATTTTTACTATTTTTCGATTTATGTTTTACTTTTTATAAGTTATTCATCCTTGGCGAGTGATCAAGTTAATGAATTAATCAAGTCTATAAAAAATGAACAGCAAAGAATAGATCAATTAGACAAAAAGATAGATGGATCAGTTACCTTAAAAAGCGATATTCAATCAAAGCAGGCAACTTATGTATATCTTGAATTATCTCGAGATATAGTAGTTAATATTGCCCAAGATTTTTCATTGTCAATTGACCAAAAAATAAATCAACTCAAGACTATTGAGAATAGTCTAAACAGTGTCGGTACTAGAAATATTCACTTATATACTCAGTTTAGCCCAAGTTTTGAACTTGTTTTGAAGATACAAGAAATAAAGGATACACGTCGTCTGAAAAATATATTGAATAGTAATGTTTTAATATCATTAGATTGTATCCCATTCTTCATTAATTACAATATCAGTCAATCATTTTTATTAGAAGCAGTTCACGTCGAACCCTCTAAAGTATTGGAAAATTACAAGCAATTTAAACATAAAGCATACAGTAATTACATATTAGATGAAGCTGCGATGATTGCACCGATGAAAATTAAGACCTATTTACATAGCTGGAATTCAATTCACAAGCAAATTAAAGAGAGTAAAAATCAAACTACTCAAGTTATGTATGATATTTATGAGGAAGTAGGGCCAATATCAAGAGCATATATTCTACTCAATGATATTATATCAAATAGGTTATCTATTAGTGAAGCACATCAAATTTCGAAAACGGACAAGTCTCTTTTCAAATACTTAATTCAAATGCAATCAAACGGTGTTAAATATGGCTCTCATTCCTGTAATGAGGCACTTAAGTACCAATGTTTAAAAAAGGTCAATATCATCAATGATTTGCATGAAGAAAATGATATTATTCGTTTCAGAATACTTGAAAATTTAAATTCAAATGAAATATACACGCTCATTGTATATAGTGAAGAAGAAATATATACTTCTACATTTCTTGGGATGTACAATCGTCTAGTGAATAAAATCACTTTTGAAAGTAATTATGAATTTATGTTTTCACTAAAATTTAATAAGTTCAGGACATTTATAAAAATGTGTGCTGGATATAATATGTTAGACGATTTTATCTCAAAAATGGGTGAATTTGAGAAACAAAAATTATTTGATAGACTCGTTCAAGGAATTGAACATGCAAATGATAATTTGAACAGTGCAGTAACTCTAGTTGACACTTATGGAAGTATAAAATCAGTGCCAACTAAATTATTATTCGAACAATCCATTTTAAGTTACTACAGTAAAGTAGAATATTCGGATGTTCAAAAGCTATATGGGTCAATTTTAAGTGTTTGTAATATTGGTGATGCTTCTTTAATGGATGAAACAATTAACAGACAGAGAAAGGAATTAGAAATTTTAAGTCTTGATCGTATTTTTAAAGGAAATAAAAATGTACAACAACATTTCTTTTTTGACGATGAGGATGGAAGGACTTCTTTTACTCATTTTTTGACTACATTTAATAAACCCAACTGGACAATTGAAGACCATCAAACCTATGTTATAATAAAAAGTGTTGAAGGTAAAAAAATCGAAATATATGCAAATAAACCATCTACGGAGTATGCTGGGCAAAGTGCTATAAATAATTTATTTATGTCTCAAAACAGATGGCCAGACATCGTAGTTCATCGAGGGCATTCATATTTTGTTGATGCTGCAATAGAGAGTTTAACTCCGTCTGCAGAAGTTGTTTTCTTAGGCTCTTGCGGAGGGTACAACATTATTTCTCAGGTATTAAAATACTCACCAGATGCTCAAATTATCAGTAGTAAACAGATAGGTACACTTTTAGTGAATGATCGCTTATGTTATACTCTCAATGAAACCATAAGAAAAGGGGAGGATTTAAATTGGCAAAAACTATGGACTAATTTAAATAAGAGTTTTATAAAAGGATCTATTGCTCATAAACGATTTCAGGACTACATACCACCACACAAAAATTTAGGAGCTTTACTAATAGCTTCTTATCGATCCATATTGTAATTTTTTATGATAGAGGAGTTACTTATTAAATATTGGGGGTTCAGCTCTTTTCGCCCAAATCAACGAGAGATTATCTTGTCTGTTATTAATGGGCATGATTCACTAGTTCAATTACCTACAGGTGGAGGTAAAAGTATTTGCTATCAGCTTCCTGCTCTAGCTAAAAGTGGTGTATGTTTAGTTTTCAGTCCATTAATTGCACTGATGAAAGATCAGGTAGACCAGTTAAAAAAAATCGGGATATCATCAATAGCTATACATAGTGGATTAACTGCTAATGAATTAGGAGTTGAAATGCAGAATATTGTTAATGAAAAATACAAGTTTGTTTACTTAAGTCCTGAAAGAGGATCAAGTCAACTATTCAGAAGTTACTTAAAACAAATTAACATTAGTTTTTTTGTTGTAGATGAAGCACATTGTGTATCACAATGGGGACATCAATTTAGGCCAGAATATTTAAAAATTGGTGAATTAAGAGCATTGTCCCCAGACTCAAATCTTATAGCCCTTACTGCAACTGCAAATCGAGACGTTAAAAAAGATATTGTAAAATATTTACATTTACAGTCGAATTACAAATCCTTTTTAAGTTCATTTTGCCGGCCAAATCTCAGCTACATTGTTATAAATGACAATAATAATTTTCATAAATTACTTGATATTCTATGTAAGGTTAAAGGTTCAACAATTATTTATGTTAATACCAGAAAAAAGGCATCAGAAATTTCAAATCTCTTAAATAAAAATAAGATAAGTGCCTGCTACTATCACGCTGGTCTGGATATGAGGCAACGAGACGCTATTCAATCTAAATGGATAAAAAATGAGGAGCGAGTTATTGTTTGTACTAATGCATTTGGCATGGGTATTGACAAACCTGATGTTAGACTTGTAGTGCATTTTGATACCCCAAGTAGTCCTGAAGCATATTATCAAGAGGCTGGAAGGGCAGGAAGGGATGGCTTAAAGTCACATTGTATATTATTAGCTAATTCTAACACGAAAATTCTTAGTCATCAGTTTCCAAAAATTGAACAGATAAAACATTTTCTAAATTGCTTGTATAACTACCATCAAATTGCATTCACAGCTGGGAAGGGAATTAGCTATAAATTTGACCTATCTGAATTCACTAAAAATTTTGATATTCCAATTCATTTAGCATTAAATTCTCTTAATATCATTAATTCTTTAGGGTATATTAAAAATGAAAATATCCATCATCAAAATAAGATAAAAATTCAAATTAATCATGAAGATTTATACTCTTATCAGGTAAAAAATGAGCATTTAGATTCAATTATCAAAATACTTTTAAGAACCTATGTTGGCCTTTTTGATAACTACATACATATCCAAATAGGATTTTTATCAGATAGATTAAATTGTTCAATTACTGAGCTTAAAACTGCATTGAATAAATTAAATGCAGATGGAATTATTGATTACATACCTAAATCTTCAAACAACACAATTACCTATTTAAAATCAAGACCTACAAAAGTTAACATTGATACCAAATTATACTCTCAGTTAAAAAACCAATCAGAATATCGCGAGAGGTATATCGAGGATTATGTAAAAAATACTTCTATATGTAGAGAAAAATTTTTACTTAAATATTTTGAGGAAATTTCAAAAAACAATTGTGGAAATTGTGATATATGCAGGAGTTTAAATAAAAAAATAAAACTCACTAGTCATAATAAGACTCTAATCGCTGAAATCAAAGAGTTAACGCTCAATAATAAAATCAATTTAAAAGAAATTATATCTAGATTTGATACATGTGAAGGTCATGAAATCATAGCTAATATCCAATGGTTATTGGAAAATTCTTACTTAATTAAAATTAATAATAAATATTCTTGGAACGAAAAATAAAAGTCATAGCAACAGTTATTAATGATGTAATCTACGATCAACGAATGATTAGAATTTGTTACACTTTAAGTGAGTTTTATGATGTTGAATTATGGGGAAGAAGAAAGAGTGAAGTAGATACCTTTAAACGCCCTTATTATCAGCGTAGATTTAGGTTTTTGATTAGTCATGGGATCTTTTTTTACCTAGCGTATAATGTAAAGGTATTTTTTACCTTGCTTTTTAAAAAGTTTGATATAATTCATGCTGTTGATTTAGATACATTACCAGCAGGATTTTTAGCATGTAAAATAAAAAGGAAAAAAATTATTTATGATTCTCATGAATACTTTACAGAAGTTCCTGAGTTATTGGAAAGACCATTTGTTAAAAAAATATGGCTTTTAATTGAAAAGACCTTTGTTCCTAAAGTTGATATTGGCATTACAGTAGGGAAAAATATAGCTGATATTTATACTAAAAAATACAATAAAATCTTTCAAGTTATCCGCAATTGCCCAGAAATCAACGTTAAAAAGATAGAAGCTATCAATACCGACTACATTATATATCAAGGAGCTTTAAATAAAGGTAGAGGGCTTGAAGCACTAATCATTTCAATGAAAGAGATTCCGCTAAAGTTGAAAATTGCAGGTAGTGGAGATATTGATCAAAAATTAAAAAAACTTGTTAATAATAATCAGTTGACAGATAAAATTGAATTTTTAGGTTTAATTGAGCCACAAGATCTTTCTGTTTATACCAATAACGCATTTATCGGATATAATGTAATGGAAAATATGGGGTTAAGTTATTATTACTCATTAAGCAATAAGTTTTTTGATTACATTCATTGTGGAGTTCCTGTAATTACTAATCAATTCCCTGAGTATAATAATATAAATATGACTTATAATTGCTGCGTTTTTGCTGATGCTATACCAGATCAGATATCCAAGACCATTAATGCTTTATTGAGCGATTCAAAAACCTACCAAAAATTGAAAAATAATTGTGAACAAGCATCTCATGATCTTAATTGGGAAATTGAGAAGATAAAATTAATTGAAATTTACAATGACATCATCTAAAAGACGATTAATTCATATTGTAGCCTTTGATGTCCCATACCCAGCTGACTATGGTGGTGTGATTGATATTTTTTATAAAATTAAAGCTATTTATGATGAGGGTTTTGATATCAAGCTACATATATATTATTATGGTCGTAAGCACAGTAAATCTGAACTCAGAAAGTATTGCTTAGAAGTTAATTATTATCCTCGTAAAATCTATAAAAATCCATTCGTTGGTTCCAAGCCTTATATTGTTAATTCAAGAAATAGTGATGCACTTTTGAAAAATTTACAAAAAGATAATGCCCCTATATTATTTGAAGGCTTGCATTGTACATATTATCTGAATGACCCTAGTTTGTCCAACAGATTCAAGCTTGTAAGAACGCATAATATTGAGCATCATTATTACAAACATCTTGAGAATTCAGAGTTTAGATACTTTAAGAAATATTTTTTCAGAATAGAAGCTAAAAAGTTAAAAAAATATGAAGCTATTTTAAAACATGCTGATAAAATCGCTGCTATAAGTCGAAATGATTTCAAGTATTTCAATAAAAAATTTGGAAAAACATTATATGTGCCTGCTTTTCATACAAATACTAGCACGGATAATCCTGGTAAAAAAGGGAATTACATTTTATATCATGGAAATTTATCTGTACCAGAAAATTACACAGCTGCTATTGAACTTATCAAAAATGTCTTTTCAAAAATTAAAACACCATCTATTATAGCTGGCAATAATCCACCAAAAGAATTGATATCGTTATGCAACAAATTTGACAATATATCTCTAAAATCAAATCTGTCAACTAATGAAATACACACTTTAATCAAGGAAGCTCATATTAATGTCCTTTACACAAATCAAAATACTGGCATAAAACTTAAATTATTGAATGCTTTATATCTAGGTAAATTCTCAATTGTTAATCCATTAATTGTTGATGGATCAGGCTTGGAAGATATGTGTATCATATCCTACAATTTTGAAGATATGATTAAAAGCATTAATGAGTTCATGCATAAAGACTATGATAATGATTATTATATAAAACGGAAAAAAATTCTAGAAGAAAAATTTAATAATCAAAATAGTATTAAATATTTAATCAATCACATTAAATTTCCAGGATACCAAGAAAATAATGACGCCAAATCGAATAAAATTAGGTCCACAAAAAGGCTTTTAACATTTGTTTTTCAGTTATTTACATAATGTTTCCATAATAAGGGAATAGATATACATTTGCAGACCGAATAATACACAAATCATGGAAAGAAGTTCTACCATTGGATATATTTTAATATTTTTTTTATTCTTAGGATTTTGGTTTTTCAACAAAGACACTGTTCAACAATTAGAAAACCAAGAACAAATAATAGACGTAAATGAGGATTCTATTAATTTGAATCAATCTTCAAATGTCACCATTACATCTGATTATGATTCAATCCATCATTTGCATAAAATTAATGAAGAAATTATCACTTTAGATAACTCTGTTTTAAAAATTGATTTTACTAATATTGGTGGAATACCTAAGGTTGTTAACCTACTGGATTACAAAAAATATGATTCTACTAATTTATTACTTATTGACAGCAATCAACTTCATTTTGAATATTCACTACCCTTATCAAATGGGCATGTATTAAATACATCTGAGCTTGAATTTGAAACTATACAAACTACTGATAATTCTGTTTCTTATATCTATTCAAATGATGGTTCAGAAATAGTTCAAACCTATACTCTAGAACCAAACTCTTACAAATTAGATTACGAATTAAGTTTCATTGGATTTGATAGAAAAGTTTCGCCAAATAATCGGTATGCAGAATTAAATTGGAAATCAAAAATTCAGCAACTTGAAAAAACTGCCAAAGACGAACGACCAGTCACATCTGTTTACTTTAAATATGCTGCTGAGGATGATATTGACTATTTAAGCGAAACAAATGATGATGATGAAATCTTAACATCTAATGTCCAATGGATATCATTTAAACAAAAGTTCTTTAACCATACGTTAATTAATCAATCAAACTTTAAGGAAGATGGAATTTTTATTGAGACTAAAGAACCTGAAAATGAAAACGATGATTATGTAAAAGATTTATCTGCAAAACTATTTGTTCCAATCGAGTCTAACGATGTGCGTGAAAATATGGCTTGGTACTTTGGTCCTAATCATTATCCCACACTTAAAGAACAAAATATTGGATTACAAAAAATAATTCCATTGGGCTGGGGTATTTTTGGATGGGTTAATAAAGGATTAGTCATACCCATTTTTAATTGGCTTGATAACTATTTCTCTAATTATGGGCTAATCATTCTTTTATTAACTCTGATTATAAAACTTGGACTTTTCTTTCCCATGTACAAGGTTTATAAATCATCTGCTAAAATGCGTATTCTTAAACCTGAACTAGATGAAATTAAAGAACGTACAAAGGGAGATGTTCAAAAAGCTCAACAAGAGCAAATGAAGTTATATAAACAGGCTGGCGTAAGCCCTTTGGGTGGTTGTTTGCCACAACTCATACAAATGCCTATACTATTTGCTATGTTTAGGTTTTTTCCTGCCTCAATTGAGTTAAGACAAGAAAAACTTTGGTGGGCTGACGATCTCAGTAGTTATGATAGTATTTTTGACTTCCCAAATGGCTTTGAAATTCCATTTTATGGAGATCATGTTAGTCTATTTACTTTAATGATGACTTGTGTTACCATATTGTTCACATACATGAACAGTCAAAACAGTGGACAAATGGTAGGGCCAATGAAAACAGTCATGTATGTAATGCCAATCATGTTTCTTGGTTTTTTCAATAATTATGCTGCCGCATTATCATTTTATTATTTTCTCTCGACTTGTATAACTATTATCCAGAATGTGGTAATAAGAAAGTTCGTGATTGATGAAGATAAATTACACAAACAAATACAAGAGAGTAAAAAGAAAAAGGTTATGATTAAAAAATCTAAGTTACAAAAGAGATTAGAAGATATGGCCAAAAAGCGGGGTGTTGATCCTTACACAGGAAAAGCTAAGAAAAAGAAATAACTCTTATCTATATACCCGCAAGAAGAAATTCTATTTCACTGCATGATAAGTTAAATCTATTTGCTATGATTCTATTGGTAAGTTTTCCTTTATATAAATATGTTCCCGCACGTAAACCTTCATGGCTCTTAAGATAAGTTTCAAAACCACCATTCGAAGATATGGACGAAATAAGGTGAGTAAAAATATTGCTTAATGCGTAACTTGCTGTTCGAGAATATCGAGATGGTAAATTTGGGACACAGTAATGGAGAACATCATGCTTTTCAAATACCGGATTTTGGTGATCTGTAGGTTTTGAGGTTTCAAAACAGCCACCCTGATCAATACTGATGTCGATAATGATTGATTGGTATCTCATTTGAGCAACCATTTCTTCCGAAACAATACATGGACTGAAACCAAGAGGACTTCTTAATGCTCCAATTGCAACATCACACTCTGAAATTGATTTAGCTAATGTTTTAGGTATTATAGTTGAACTAGATACTCTGGAACCCAAATTCCTTTCGATTCTTCTTAATTTATTAATGTTATTATCAAATATTTTTACAGACGCACCAAGACCTAATGCAGCTTGTGCGGCATACTCACCAACTGCACCAGCCCCAATTATCACTACCTTAGTAGGCTGAATACCAGGAATGCCTCCGAATAGTTCACCTTTACCAGCATTAAAATTACTCAAATACTCTGCCGCAATTAATATAGAAGAACGACCAGCAATTTCACTCATAGATCGCATGATTGGTAATGACCCCTCATCGTCTCTTAATAATTCATAACCTATTGCTGTTATATTTTTTGAAATTAACTGTTTTATCATAGACTCTTTACTCCTGACCATTTGAAGTGCACTAATCAAAACTTGATTAGATTTCATCAGGTCTATTTCTTCAGAGGTAGGAGGGGCTATCTTGAGAATAATGTCATTTTGATAGATTAACTCTTTTTTCTCGAGTATCTCAGCACCTGCAGTGCTGTAATCTAAATCGGAAAAATTAGCTTTTTCTCCACATCCAGATTCAAGCTGAATTAAGTGTCCTTGTTGAACAAGTAATTGAACAGCCATAGGAGATAAGGGGACTCTATTTTCTTGATAAGTAGTCTCCTTTGGAATGCCAATAGAAAGGGCTTTCATGGAATCGGTTAATCGAACGAGTTTTTCTTGAGGTTGTAAGCTTGCCTCTCTTGCTAAATCACCAAATGAAGGGTTAGATACTGAGCTCATTAATTAAAATGTTCTTTAACGCAATATAACCATATAATTTTATATAATATTGAACACATATTCGTTATGTTAATAATTGAAAGAGAATAATAGAATAGAAATGAATTATTTTGAAACGATGAAAAAATATTTATTGATACATCTATTGTTTTTGTGTCCTTTTTTTATGTACGCTAGTGACAAAGACTCTAATGCTAACATTCTTATAAATAAAAACCTAAAACTGAAATCTATAAATACTTTTCACTCTCTTCATCCCCTTGATATTAATGAAACAAAAGCAATACCTATTCCATTACCTGAAAAACTATACTCAAATGAAATCATCACTTTTGAAAGTAATAAAATCCCTGTAAACTATGAACTTTTTAAATGTCATGTAAGTACTTTAGACTTAGAAGTTCAAATGGACTACAATTCATTTGTTAAAAGACAGATTGATTTTTTTGGAGTAAAATGGCAATCAAAATTAAAGCAAATGATTACTAAATCTGAGTATTTCTTCCCAATATATGAGGAAGTATTAAATACATATGATATGCCTATTGAACTCAAATATCTATCCATTATAGAATCGGGCTTAAATCCTTTTGCTGGTTCTCATGCAGGAGCTATTGGCCCATGGCAATTCATGCCAGCAACAGCACGTATTTTTGATCTTAGAATTAACAATTCAATAGATGAAAGAAGATCAATTTTAAAGAGTACACATGCAGCATGCACCTATTTAAAACAAATGCATAATCAATATGACGATTGGTTAGTGGCTCTTGCAGCATACAATTGTGGGCCTGGAAATGTTAGAAAAGCCATGAGATATTCAGGGAAAAAAGATTTCTGGGGTATTTATAATTATTTACCTCGTGAGACGCAAAATTATGTACCTAAATACATTGCTATGACTTACATGATGAACTTTTATGATGCATATGGAATTATTCCAGCTCCGATAGACCCAACAGAATTTGATACTGAAAGTGTTTATTGTCAAAAAGGACTTGATTTCACCATCATTGCAAAGAAATTAAATATGAGTAACGAAGAACTTTTACATATAAATCCAGAAATTAAAACAACTAAAATTCCATATACTCATGATGGTTATTTATTAAATATACCAAAAAACAGATACGAAGAGTTCTATAACTGTCAAGATGAATTACTAAAAGAATCGGAAATTAGAGCTGAACAAATTAGGTTAGAGGAAGCAAAAAAGCCCAAGCCAAAATATTACTTAGTCAAAAGAGGAGATTGCCTGCCTATTATCGCTCGTAAATTTGGAATAACTGTATCGCAATTAAAATCTTGGAATAATATCAAGGGTAGCCTTATTTACCCCAAACAACGCCTGAGAATATCAAATTAAAGATCAGTGAAGTCTTTGCCTCTTTATTTATATATTGCTATAATACTTGCCTCATGTTCTCATACAGAAAAAAGAGATAGTTTAAAACCAGAATCCGTAGGAAAATTAGCAGAAATAGTAATCCTTTCGGTTTCATATGATGAGGAGTATAAGAATAAAATAAAAGAAGTTTTTAAAAGAAAATTAGACGGCCACCCACCTCCTAGTGAACCGACGTTTAATATACATTTTGCAGACCATTCATTTTTTAAAGGTTATTTTAAAAAACATCACAATATTTTCGTCTTACTAATCAAGGATCAAATAAAAGAATTAAGTCAAGTTATAGACATCTCAATTCTAAACTCTGTTCAAGAAATTGATAAGTCAAAGCCAGAATTGCTTGGTATTAAACAGCCAAATCTATTTGCAAAAAACCAAAATATTTTTTTTGTCATTGCTGACGATAAAAATGATATGATTAAAAAGCTATCAAAGAATAGTGACCAATTTTTACAAATAGCATTAAGTCAAGAATCTAAATCGGGTAAGGAAAAATTATTAGGAAGTATTAATTCATCAAATGACCCATTCACTAAACGATCATTAAATAATTATAATTACGGAATAAGAAAACCCAAATCTTATCGTGTTGCTATAGAAAATAATGATTTTGTTTGGTTAAGAAAGCTGAGTACTGTAAAAGAACAACAATTTGGCATAATGATGTTTGAAAGCCCTTACAGAGATTCAAATGACTTAAGTTTAGACTCTATTCTCAAGGTTAGAAATTTTTTTACAAAAAAGTATGTGCCAGGGGAAACTCCCAATAGCTACATGAAATATTCCAGTGCAATCAAACCTGTGATGATAAAATCATATTATTCCGGTAATTATTCAGCGGATATTCACGGTTGGTGGGATGTATTTGGAGACTTCATGGGAGGTCCCTCTCATTTGAAAATTGTGGTTGACGAATCCAGAAATAGAATTATTTATGTTGAAGGGTTCTTATTTTATCCAAATGAGTCTAAAGCTGAAGCTATGCGTGAATTGAGCATTTTAATAAATACATTAAAAATTCAATGATTAAGATAGAAATTTGGGCATCAGGAGGAGGTACAAATGCAGATAAGATCATTTCTTATTTTAATAAAATACCTAACATTAATGTGGTGTCTTTAGGTTGTGACAGAAAAGATGCTGGAGCATTTAAAGTGGCTAAAAAACACGGAATTAAATCAATTTATTGGGATAAAAAATCATGGGAAATATCTAAAACTATTCATGATGTGGAAGAAAGAAGCATTGATTTTATTGTATTAGCTGGATTTTTAAAACTTGTACCTAAAGAAATAATTGAACGTTATGAAGGTAGAATCATAAATATTCATCCAAGTTTATTGCCTAGTTATGGTGGTAAAAATATGTATGGAGATTATGTTCATCAAGCTGTAATTAATAATAAAGAACCTAAATCTGGGATATCGATACATGAAGTAAATGAAGAATTTGATAAGGGTAAAATTCTTGCACAATTTTCAGTCAATCTAGATATTAACGATGATGTTGAATCATTAAAAAGGAAAATACAGTATCTCGAACACGAACATTTTTCCTCAATAATACATAGTTGGATAAAATCTAAGTCTCTATAATTTTAAACTCAGTTCTCCTGTTTTTTGCTCTATTTCCTATTGTGTTGTTTTCAACGATAGGCCTTCTATCTCCATATCCTTTAAATGTCAATCTTTCCTTTTCAATTTGATTATCTATCAAATACTCACAAACTGATTTTGCTCTATTTTCAGATAAGTTAATGTTGTGTTTTGAATCTCCAATATTATCTGTATGACCACTAATTTCAATTTTAATATTTTTATTTTCTTTTAAAAAAAGAACCAATTTTTCTAATTCTTGTATACTCTCTTCTCTAAGTTCAAATTCATCCGTATCAAAAAATATATTACTCAATACAACAGTATTGCCAAGCTCTATTTTTTCTAAATCGATAATTATTTCGATTGGTTCATCCGTTTGAATATTTGGCATATTATAGTTTTCTGAATAAAATAAATAATCATTCTTATCAATAGTAAGTGCATATTCCATATTAGTTTTCAGTGGAATAAGAAACATGCCTTGATCAGGGTTTGCATAGGTTATTGTGGAAGATTCCCCGTTAATAGGAGTCAATTCAACATCAGCAGACAATGGTAGTTTGGTTAATGCATCACGAACATAACCTCTCAAATAGTTAACTTTATTAGCTTGAAGATTATTAGGTAGTTCAAATGAATAGATGTCTAAACCACCCAATCCGTCTAACTGATCACTACTGAAATAAGCTGTTTTGCCATTTCTAGCAACTACAAGATTCCAATCTTGACCACGTGTATTAATCGGATAACCTAAATTAATGGGTAATCCCCATGATTTATCATCAATTTTTCTAGCTAAATAAAGATCACTTTTCCCCATACCTGGATGTCCATTAGAACTAAAATAAAGTGTGTTATTGTCTGCATGTATAAACGGAAATTGTTCATCTTTTGATGTATTGACTGAAGGCCCCAAATTTTTTGGTTCTGCCCACCCTGTATTGGTAAATTCAGATACCCAGATATCAGTACCTCCAAATCCTCCAGGTCGATCACTTGTGAAGTATAGTTTTCTTCCATCAGATGTTATACTAGGTTGCGACTCCCAATATTTAGTATTTATGGGTGATTGAAGATTCTTTGGTTCAGACCATGAATTATTTTTTTGAGAAGTAATCCAAATATCACATTGACCCTTTCCACCCATACGGCTACACGAAGTAAAAAATATGTAATTACCATCTGATGAAACACTAAAAGCACCTTCATTTTCAATAGTATTTATTGGGGGCCCAATATTTATAACTTTTTCCCAATCGGTATTGTTCAATGTTGCATAATATAAATCCTCATTAGGTCGAACATCTGATAAATTCCCCATTCGTTTAGTAATGAATATGGTTTTTTCATCTATAGCAAAAGCGGGGGAGTATTCCTGGTCTTTGGAATTTATTTTTGGACCCAGATTTATGGGTGTAACTTTCATTGGATTGTTAATGGCGTTCCTTGAAAACCGAATATTTGATATGTTCAGCCAAGTATTTTTAGCATATTTATCATTTGATTTATTGATACCTAAAAATCTCTGATAATAATATTCTGAGCTATCTAGGTTACCCAATTCAAAGTATATATTACCTAATTCATATAAACCATAAAAATGATTTTGATTTAGATTTATCAATTTTAAATAAGTGTTTTTGGACTTTTCTAACTGATTATTTTTTTGATATGTATTTGCAAGAGCATCATAGGCATTGATAAATATGGGAGCTTTTTTTATGGACTGCTTGAAAAGTTCAATTGCTTCTTCGTATTCTCCATATCCTTGCATTATTAACCCTTCATTAAATAAACTCTCAGCTTTCTTTGATATTTTTTGCTGACCTTCAGCATTCTTGATTGTGGCACAAGAGGTGAAAATTATGCTTGTCAATACAAAAAAATTAAACGTCCATTTATTATCTATTATATTCATATATTTTTATATCCTTAATTTCTCTTTGACTAATTGAGAAAGTAATCATTGTTCTTTTTGAATGAAATCCATGATAACCAATAGCTCCCGGATTAAAATGCATTAAATTTAAATCATGATCTTTCATTATTTTACAAATATGCGAGTGACCACATATATAAAGGTCGGGTCTTAATTCTTTTAAACGTTTTTTGATTAATTTTTGGTATTTACCAGGATAACCCCCAATATGTGTCATATACACAGACAAACCCTCAACTTGAAAGAAAAGCTCTTTTGGGTATTCACCCCTTACTTGTTGATCATCAATATTTCCATAAACTCCTCTTATATTAAGATCAGATGGTATATTGAGATTCTCTATTTTCCCCCAATCTCCAGCATGCCATAATTCGTCAAATTGAGGTAACTTTCCTACTATTTCATTACCAAAATAACTATGCGTGTCAGATATAAGAAGTATTTTTTTAATGGTGTAAAATTAAAATAGAATTATTTGTACAAAAATTTATTACTGTAAATTAACGACATTTGTTCTAAGTGAGTATTAATATCCTACTAATTATAAGTATAGCTTTGATAAGTTTTAGTGCCTTTTCAAACAGTTTACTCTTTTCAAAATTTACATTTAAACCATATATTATTCGTAATAATAATGAATGGTATAGATTTATATCTAGTGCATGGCTTCATGCAGATTACATGCATTTATTTGTAAACCTATTTGTATTGTTCAGTTTCGGAAATTATTTAGAACATTATTTCAATCTACATTTCGATAATTTATCTACTAAACTATACCTTAGTATGTTTTTAGGATCTACAATAATTGCTCATTTACCAGGGTATATTAATCATAAGTCTAACTATAATTATCAAGCTGTTGGCGCATCAGGTGGCGTATCTGGAGTGTTATTTGCATATATTTTGATTAACCCATTAAGCATGCTTGAATTGTACCTTTTTATACCAATACCAGCAATTTTATTTGGGGTTCTTTACATATGGTATTCGTACTATATGTCTAAGAAGAATATAGACAATATTGGTCATGAAGCACATATTTTTGGAGCAATAGGAGGGATTGCTATTATTACATTAATTAAGCCTGATGTTTTGATAAGTTTCTTTAATCAATTAGCTAAAGCCTTTACTTTATAAATTAAAATGGTAAATCATCATTCTCATCACTCGTAAAACTAACTCCTGAAACATCATCATTGGCTTTACTATTATTAGAAACTGGTGCACTATCATTAAGCTGGTCTATTCTCCATGCTTTGACATCTGTATACCATTTTGAGTTATATTCTCTGGACTCTATGTTAACAGAAACTTTTAGATTATCATTCAATTGAAACTTAGATAATTCATCTGTTTTTTCATTCCAACAGCTTATGCATACTTTTTTGGGATATTGTTCTGATGTTTCTATAACAAAATCTTGCTTTTTCCATGCTCCTCGTGTGCTTTGACCTTCTTGAGCTGTTAATACTTGAATTAATCTACCTTCTATTACTATATTATCCATAATGTTGCAATTTTAAGCGTCTTTTTTTTCAAACCTCTATTAGGCCTAATTTATTTTTTTAACAATTTTTAATGCATATTTGATAGATGTTCCGATAAGATGTAAGCTCCACTCCATGCAGCTTGAAAATTAAACCCACCTGTAACTGCATCTATGTTTAGTAATTCTCCAACTGCATAGAGATTTGAATGGTTTTTAATCGAAAAAGAGTTAACATCAACAGCACCTAAGTTTATTCCTCCGGCTGTTACAAATTCCTCTTTGTAAGTTGTTTTCCCTAGAATTCTAACTTCATATTTTGTTAATATAGATATAAGCTTATCAATACCCTTTTTACCAATCTCAGACCAATTAACATAATCTTTAAAGCCAGTTGAATCAAATAGTTGTTGCCATAATCTTTTAGGGAGACCATGTTCATTCCAATTTCTAACTTTTTGCTTTGGATTGTTAATCACATTTAAAAATAAACGTTTTTCCAAACTCTTTAAATCATAGCTATTCCAATTAATAGATAAATTAAAATCATAATTAAGTTTTTCTATATCAAAGGCTAACCAAGAGCTTAACTTTAAAATAGAAGGGCCACTATAACCCCAATGTGTTATCAGCAATGATCCATTTTCAGTTCGATTAGGAAGTTCGTTTATCGATACAAGAGCATTAGAAACGCTAATACCTGACAGGTTTAATTGCTTATGATTTTTAGAATTAAAAGTAAAAAGAGAGGGAACTGGTTGAATAATTGGTATACTTAATTTTTCAAGCAAACGAATAATCCCACTATTTATTCCTGTGGCAAGAATAGCAATGTCAGAGCTCTCATGTTGTTCCTTGAATTTAAGATGCCATCTCCCTTGATTAAAAGTTAAATCAATGAGTCTGTGTTTCAATTTAATATTAACTCCTAATTCTATACAATTTTGATATAAACATTTATATATTGTCTCAGAAGAATCAGTAGCAGGAAAAACTCGACCATCTGATTCTGTTTTGAGGTTAACACCATGTTTAGTAAACCATTTCTGAGTATCTAAAGTTGTAAATTTATTAAATACAGATCCCAAAAAATCAAAACCTCTCGGGTAATTGTTAACTAAAACCTTAGGGTCAGATATTGTATTAGTTACATTACATCGGCCTCCTCCTGAAATTAAAACTTTTGATAGGAGATTGTTACTTGCTTCATAAATGGTTATACGATAACTTGGATTTTTTTTAGCAATGTTAATTGCCGAAAAAAAACCAGCAGCACCACCACCAATTATTGAAATTGTTTTAGGCATATTAAAGTTTGAAAAAAGCAATAGTCTCAGTGATAACCTCAGCGAATGCTCTTGAAATCTTTCGTTCTACCAAGGGGTGTTTGGTATTATATGTGTGATCCGAATTTTCTACTTCAAATAAAATTGCATGAGGTATGCTCTGATAAATAGTATGTGCATCAGACAGCGGAACTAATTTATCATCATCACCGTGAACAATTAATATAGGACAGCTTATATTTTCAAATTGCTTTGCTAAACTTAATTCACTAGCATTTTTAGCAAAGGCTTCAACAAATTGAAAATAAATGGGCATTTCTTGATTAGTTCTTTGATTGAGAATTGTATGTACACCTGTTTTTTTCCATTCTTGAAAATCTTTCATTTCAAGATATCGTTCTAAATCCGAAACAGATGACCATGTTGAACATTTATAAACTCTATCATCATGTGCAGATCTCAAAAGCGATACAGCTCCGCCACGACTATGACCTATTAGATATATTTCACCACTCCAATCAAAATTAAATGATTTAGCTTTATTATCTATAAAATCAAACACTTTTCCTAGGTCATCATATTCAAGTTTAAAATTATTATTTCCAAAGGCTTCAAGATCAACAAATTCAGACAAATTATTGGGACTAGTACCATTGTGAGAAAAATTGAATTTAAAAAAAGGCAAACCTTTACTTGCAAAAATTTCGGCAGCTAAAGACCATGCTCCCCAATCTTTGAAACCTTTAAATCCATGTGAAAAAACAACTATAGGAACTGCACTTGAATAGTTACTATAAGTTAAATCTGCCGTTATAATTCTTTTTAAAGAGCCTTTAAACTTGTATTCTTTTATTTGGATGGCGTTATTCAATATTGCATATATTTAAATGTGTTAACAGCATCAAATTTTATGGCTGCATCTCCAATACGAATAATCGAAACTTTATTCATGTAAATGGGGGTATTCGGTTTATTTCTTCGATCTTTAGCTACTGCACCAATAGAATTAACAACGTCTTGACCTAAAATAACTTGGCCAAAGATATTGTATTGACCATCCAACCATGGAGTAGGAACATGTGTAATAAAAAACTGGCTACCATTTGTATTGGGTCCAGAATTGGCCATACTAAAAATACCTGGTTTGTCATGTTTTAAATCTGGATGTGTTTCATTTTTAAATTTATACCCAGGACCTCCAGTACCATTTCCATTTGGATCACCACCTTGAATCATAAAATTTGGAATAACTCTATGAAAGGTAAGACTATCATAGAATGGTCTACCTACTGAAAAAGATTTATTTTTAATGCTCCCTTCTGCCAAACCCACAAAATTTGCCACAGTTAATGGTGCTAATTCCATATCTAGTTTACCTACAATGTCACCCATTTTGGTTTGTATATGAACATAAAGACCTGGAGTAGACAATTTGGGTGTTTTACTTATAATTTTTTTACAATTGTATTTAGTAGTTTTCGAGTTATCTTTAATTTCTTCGATTTCAATTTTATAAACAAACCCTTCTTGATAAATAAAATTATTTATGGCGTTACAAAATGGGGCCCATTGGTTAGAGGATTTACTTGTTTTAATTTCAATACAACCATTTGATAATCGACTATTTACATCGATTTTTGAAGTTTTAATAGGTTTGAAAATACTACATGAAGACATGA
The DNA here is from genome assembly GCA_913043145.1 of uncultured Bacteroidota bacterium. GTDB lineage: Bacteria > Bacteroidota > Bacteroidia > NS11-12g > UBA9320 > UBA9320. Next base: position 9,421 of record CAJWLP010000016.1, on the reverse strand, counting down.
GTATTATCATTAAAAATTGAGTATAATATTTCATTTGATAACGCAAAAATAGACTCTTATAACACTATTTTCATTTTAATAATCATTTATTTTTAATTAATTACATGCTTTAATTTCAACTCTAATTAATCAAATTATAATCATAAAAAATAATAATATTATGAAAGTTTATGTCACCCACAATTTCATAAAAATTTCAATATCAAGAGCACTTTTAATGAATTAGTTTAAATAAAATAACATTATAAATGGGTAGTCATGTTTTGATTAATATTGCAGTCGAACAATGAGTCTAAAACAAGAAATAGCTAGACGAAAAACATTTGGTATCATATCACATCCAGATGCTGGTAAAACTACCTTAACGGAAAAACTACTTCTCTTTGGTGGTGCTATTCAAACAGCAGGTGCTGTAAAAAGTAATAAGATTAAAAAATCAGCTACTTCAGACTTCATGGAGATTGAAAAGCAACGTGGGATTTCTGTTGCTACTTCAGTTATGAGTTTTGAGTATAAAGGTACAAAAATCAACATCCTTGACACACCTGGACACAAAGATTTTGCAGAGGACACCTTCAGAACATTAACTGCTGTAGACAGTGTAATACTTGTTGTTGATGTTGCTAAAGGAGTAGAGGCCCAAACTAGAAAACTGATGCAAGTATGTAGAATGCGTAATACTCCTGTTATCATATTTGTCAATAAAATGGATCGTGAAGGTCAAGATCCTTTTGATATTCTAGAAGAACTAGAAAATGAACTAAAAATAAGTACACGTCCTTTAAGTTGGCCAATTAATATGGGGACTCGATTTAAAGGAGTTTACTTATTACACAATAACTCTTTAAATTTATTTGAAGCAGATAAAACAAAAAAAGCATCAGAATACATTGAAATAAATAATTTAAGTGATAAACAATTAGATCAAATAATCGGAGATAGTGATGCAAATCAACTGCGAGAAGATGTTGAATTAATAAATGGAGTATTTGAACCTTTTGATAGAGAAATGTATGAAGAAGGGCTTTTGGCACCAGTCTTCTTCGGGTCAGCTTTGAATAATTTCGGCGTTCAAGAAATGCTTGACACTTTTGTAAATATTGCACCAAGTCCAAAGTCAAGATCAACTAACCTAAGAGATATAGAACCACTGGAAAATAAAATGTCGGGTTTTATATTTAAAATTCACGCTAATTTAGATCCAAATCATCGAGACAGAATAGCCTTTTTAAGGGTTTGCTCTGGTGTTTTTGAACGCAATAAATTTTATATTCATCCTAGAACAGAAAAGAAAATGAGATTCAGTAACCCCTATACTTTTCTTGCAGATAGTAAAGAAGTTACTCAATATGCATATCCCGGAGATGTGGTAGGATTATACGATACTGGAAATTTTAAAATAGGTGATGGATTAACTGAGGGTGAAAAGATTGAATTTAAAGGCATTCCAAGCTTTAGTCCGGAATTATTTAGAGAAGTAGTAAATCTTGACCCCATGAGGAGTAAGCAGTTAGAAAAAGGCTTAAATCAATTAACAAATGAGGGTGTCGCTCAATTATTTACACAGCAACCAGGAAACAGAAAAATCATTGGCGTAGTAGGTGAACTTCAATTTGAAGTTATTCAATACAGGCTTGAGCATGAATATAATGCAAAAGCAAGATTTGAATTGGTAAACTATCACAAAGCGTGTTGGATGACTGGAGGTGAAAATGAAATTACCGGATTCATTAAATACCGACCTCAAGATATCGTATACGATAAAGATAAAAATATGGTATTCTTAGCACAAACAGCCTACATACTGCAAATGGCTAAAACTAATAATCCAACTATTGAATTCCATGAAACAAGTGAATTTAAAGTGGATTAAACTATCTAAAAGTAAAGCTTAAATATTGCCTAGATCCATTAGCTGATATACCTTCTATTCTTATTTGCCCTTTGTGATTTTCTAATTTATCAATCAAATCTTTAGCTGAATCGTATAGTTCATTGTTGATTTTAATAAATATAAAACCATCTAAAATATTCATTTGTCTTAGCTTTCCATTGGTAATATTCGTCACCTTGACACCATTTTCAATGCCATAGGTTTGTTTATCAATTTTTGAAACCTCTTCAAACTCACCACCTAATATCTCGCTCAAAATACTTTGCTTTCTCAATTTATCAGTTGTTCCTTCTCTATTAACTAGAACGATATTGATATTAGTAATTTCACCATTACGATTAATTTCTAAGTTGATCATATCACCAGGTCTTCGAAAGGCTAAATATTCATCAAAAGATGATTTGGCATCAATAGTTTTCCCATCAAATTTCAGCACGATATCACCAGCTTCTAATTTACTCTTAGCCTCCTCATTTCGATTATTTATTCTTTTAATTAATACTCCATTAGGAATATTTAATTTTTCAGCCATGTCACCATCAATATCAATAACATCAACACCAAGAAAACCTCGTTGAACAATACCATACTGCTTTAAGTCATCTATTATCTTAGATACAATATTACTAGGGATTGCAAAACCATAACCAACATAACTTCCTGTTTTTGAGGCAATAGCTGTATTCACACCGATTAATTCACCACTTAAATTTACTAAAGCACCTCCACTATTACCTGGATTTATTGCAGCATCAGTTTGTATAAATGACTCTATAGGAAATTGATTATTTACAATATTTATATTTCTGCCTTTAGCGGACACTATACCAGCTGTAACAGTACTTGTTAGATTAAAAGGATTACCAACAGCTAAAACCCATTGACCTATTTCAACCTGATCAGAACTTGAAAATTCAATAGGAGAGAGGCCCTTACAATCTATCTTAACAAGAGCTAGGTCGCTACTCGGGTCAGCACCAATCAATTCTGCTTTGTAGCTTTTTTTTGTGTCACTTACAACAACTTGTATTTTATCCGCACTTTTAACCACATGGTGATTCGTAACAATATAACCATCATCACTTAATATTACACCAGACCCTGTGCTAGCTACTTTACCAATTCTTCCAAATGGGTCAAAATCAAACCCCCAAAAAAATGAGCTTCTTTTATATTGCTGGGACTCTGTTTTAATAAATACCACACTTGGAGTACTTTTTTTGGATGCACTTATAAAATCAATATCAGCGATAAGAGTTGTAGATGAAGATGTTCTTATTGGGTGATTATTTTCAGGTTGTTTAATAGTAATTTCAGCAGGAACATAAAACCATTGACTAAACATATATGCACCAGAAATAGATGCTGAAACTAAAAGAATAAAAAGTAAAATAAAATGCGATTTCTTCATATTTGAATAACAAAAATATTATAGAGGATATTACTTTACAATAGCCTTAACATATAAAGTAGCTATCGGGTTAAGTGGATCATTTGTATAGAGTTTAATCAATTTTGATTGCTTACCCTCTTTAAATAAAGAATCGTATTTAACAGAGGTGACTATAGATTCCCCTGGTAATATTTTATTAGACGGTAATTTTAACATTGTACAAGAACAGTCCGTTTCAATTTTTCTAATATTCAAAATACTTTTACCTGTATTCTTTATAATTATTTTTTTGTATCGAACAGAACCAGAATTCATAACACCCATTTGAACTACATTACTCTTAAATGCGATATGAGCAGCATTTTTTAGTTCTTTTCTTTTCCAAGCATTAAAATTAGTGATTAGATCTACAGAATAAGGTGTTTTCTTTATTGGATAAAACTTATCATTGGTCTCAAAAAGAATGTAACCTGAAATGGGTCCAATAGTATCAATTTTAGATAGATCAATTTTAAAAATAAGTTCAATTTTCTGACCGACAGGAATAGTTACAGGTAGTTTTGGAGTAGTAATAAATGGAGCATTTGACTTGGCCTTTATGACAATAATATCATTGTAGCCATCATTTGTAAACTCAACGGTATCATTAAATTGATCATTCTCAAATCTTTTACCCCAATTAAATTTAACTTTATCGCTGAGAAGATACCCAAATTCTCCTCTTAAATATTCATAATTATTTCGATTATATCTGGATCTTATTTCAGCTTCAAATTTCAATTCAATCTGATATCCATCTTCATAATTCCCTCTAACATAAATCCATTTTTTTGTCTTACCAACCATACCTTTAGGATTGAATTCAGCAAGAATTTGACCACTTTCACCAGGCATAAATGTGTCTTTTGAAGATCTAGGATTAGTACAACCACATGCTGCATCAATATTACTTATGATGAACGGGCTTTTTGCATAATTAGTAAAATCATACTTAGCACTAACAATACCATCATCTTCGTAAATAATACCAAAATCATGAATTCTTTGATTGAATACGATATCAGTCATTCTCACTTTAGACTGAGATAATAATGGTATAAGAACGAAAAAAAGTAATTTAATAAATTTCATTGACATGTTTCTCTTACAAAGAAAACAACTAGTTGAGTACATAAATATTATAGTTAGATGAAATGTTTATAAAAAACGTTGTTTAAATCTACGAATCTATCTTTACTTTCGCCTTGTGAGTGATACTTTATTAGATGGAACAAACCAAGGTTTTTCTGATAACGATATAGAAATCGAAAAAGTCTTAAGACCCATCTCATTTGATGATTTTTCAGGTCAAGATAGAATTCTTGATAATTTAAAGATTTTTGTTGAAGCTGCTAATCAAAGAGAAGAGGCCTTGGATCATGTATTACTTCATGGCCCACCGGGTTTAGGTAAAACTACTTTAGCAAATATTATAGCCAATGAATTAAATAGCAATATAAAAGTAACTAGTGGTCCAGTTTTGGAAAAACCTGGTGATTTAGCTGGCCTTTTAACAAACTTAGAAGAAGGTGATGTTCTTTTTATTGATGAAATACATCGTCTTAGTCCTGTAATTGAAGAATATCTCTACTCCGCCATGGAGGACTATAAAATAGACATACTTCTTGATACAGGTCCAAATGCTAGAACTGTCCAAATTAATATTAGTCCTTTTACTTTAATTGGAGCCACGACAAGAAGTGGATTATTAACCTCACCACTGAGAGCTCGATTCGGAATTACTTGTAGACTAGAGTATTATGATACATCACTTCTTGGTAATATTATAGAAAGATCATCTTCAATTTTAAAATCTGTTATAGATCATAAAGCTGCTATTGAAATAGCAGGTAGAAGTAGGGGAACACCAAGAATTGCTAATGCTCTCCTAAGAAGGACCAGAGACTTTGCTCAGATCAAAGGCGATGGAACTATTTCTCATCAAATAGCTAAAATAGCTTTAGATGCTTTAAATGTTGATTCAAGAGGTTTAGATGAGATGGATAATCGAATTCTATCAGCAATCATTGATAAATTCAAGGGTGGTCCTGTTGGAATCAATACAATTGCTACTGCTGTAAGTGAAGAAGCTGGAACTATTGAAGAGGTTTATGAACCTTTTTTAATTAAAGAAGGCTTCCTACAAAGAACTGCAAGAGGCAGAGAGGCAACAGAACTTGCTTATAAACATTTGAATAAAGATAAACCTCATGATAATCCCCGATTATTTTGAATAATCCAGCTATATCAAAAAACACTCAGATAATTCATGATTTAGCCAAGCAATGTGGATTTGATTTCTGTGGAATCAGTAAGGCTGAAGAACTTTCCAGCGATGCAAGACATCTTGATAAATGGCTAAACAGTGGCTATCACGGCAAAATGAAATGGATGGAGAACCATTTTGAAAAGAGAATTAATCCTACCAAGCTAGTTCCTGACTCTAAATCAATTATTTCATTACTATATAACTATTACCCTGAAACGAATTTTGATGATCATAAATTAAAAATAAGTAAATATGCCTATGGTAAAGACTACCATTTTGTTATTAAAGATAAATTAAAGGAATTTATGAATCTCATTCAAAATAGAATAGGACAAGTATCAGGAAGAGTCTTTGTAGACTCAGCACCTGTTTTAGATCGAGCCTGGGCCGCTAGAAGTGGACTTGGTTGGATTGGGAAAAACAGTATGCTTATTACAAAACAAAAAGGTAGTTTCTATTTTATTGCTGAGATCATAATTGATCTTGAGCTGACTGCTGATATTCCTACAACAGATCATTGTGGTTCTTGCAGAGCATGTATAGATGCATGCCCAACCGATGCAATCATTAATAATAAAGTGATAGATAGTAACAAATGTATTTCCTATCTTACCATTGAATTAAAAGAGCAAATTCCCAATTCATTCAAAGACCAAATGGATGGTTGGGTATTTGGTTGTGATATATGTCAAGATGTATGTCCATGGAACAGGTTTTCTAAACCCAATAAAGAAGAACAGTTTAAAGCCAATCCAAAACTCAAAGAATTACACAAAAATGATTGGACAGAACTTACTGAAGAAGTATTCAAAGATGTTTTTAAAAAATCTGCCCTAAAAAGAGCTGGTTATATGAAATTTTCTAAAAACCTAACCTACACGAAGAACATGAACGAAAATTCTTAGCTAAACCTCTGAGAAATTATTTAATGGTGACCACCAGGCCCATGGACATGACCATGACTTATTTCCTCTTTGGTTGCCTCACGTAATGAAGCAATAGAACCAGTGAAATGTAATTCTTTCCCCGCTAATTGATGATTAAAATCCATTGTAACTTTATCCTCACTAATTTTTTGTACCACACCGGACATAGGCTGACCATCTTGATTAGTTAATTGTAATTGTGCACCCTCAAAAACTTCAGTACTCATTGTTCCATCAACTAAGAAAATTTGTTTGTCTAACTCTACAATAGCATTTTCATTAAAATCACCATATCCCTCGGATGCAGAGACTATAAAATCATATTTATCACCTTCTTTCAGACCAACTAATTGTTTTTCAAAACCTGGTATCATCATACCATGTCCATGAAGATATACTAATGGTTGCTCTCCAGATGCATCGATTTTTTGACCCTCTACATCTAATTCGTAATGTACACCAACTACGGCATTCTTATCTATTATCATTGGGTACAAAAGTAATGTGGCTTTTCTACTATCAAAGAGATCATCTTTTAATTAATTTTAAATCTACAGAGTTAAAAAAAAGCTAGATTATTTTTGTATTCATGAAATACGAGAGAATTAGTCAAGAAGAGCTTGAAAAGATGGAAAAAGAATTTATCGATTTTCTTGTTATTAATGGTATTACTGCAGCTGATTGGGTATCGATAAAAGAAAATGAACCTTTAAATGCCGATAAAATTATAAATCAATTCAGTGACGTTGTTTGGGAAAGTATTTTAAGAAGCACAAAATACCTTGATAAGATAGAAGAGAATACTTCCTATTTTTTTAAATGTGATGTAGAAGATATTTACTTAATTATGATTAATAAAGGGAATAAGACTAAAAAGGCTACTTCAAAAAAGTATACAAAATCTCGTGAACAAGAGATGTTTAACATGATATTGTCAGGATGTGTTATCAGTGATGGTGAAAATTTCAAAGAACTAGACGTAATAAATTAGTTCAATACGTAAACCCTCGGCATTTTTCTATGAATTTTCTCTTTATAATGTGGTAACTTTTCGTTGATTTCTATAGATTTATACCAAATCTGATATGAATAATAATTAAGTTGGTAATTTAGAGGAATACAGCCATTAGTATGTAATGTAATGTCATTAAAGTAATCATGACCAAAATCGTTATACTTTTCAGTATTTATAAAGATATCCTTTGAATAATCGAAGGTATACTCAAAATAGAACTCATTTTCTAATGAAGTTGCTGGCACTTTAAACATTAATTTCATTTCATTTGAGGAAGGAGAGGAGGAGTACTTTTTCACAAAATCACCTAATTTCAAATTAGCATCCCTAATGAAAAGTGTATCTGAAGCATTGTATTTTGTAATAATTTGTTTTTCGCTCCAATCCCAAAACACAATATCTAGACCACCTAATGAACTTCCAAAGTATTTCTGCTGAATATCACCATTCTTAAAAAATGTCCATTCAAGTTTATCTCCATAATAACTTGATCTATTTACTTGATAAAGCGTATCCACGTTCATTTCAAGATCGATATCATAATAAATTGTTCCGATAAAAGATTCATCATCATTTCTAAATGTTATCATCTTACACGATTGAAATAGAACAGCAATTAAAAGTATAAAACTAATTTTTCTTGTCATTACTTGCTGCAAACAGTTTTTTCTGATACCTGGATTGTACCAAATCTACTAATACTAGAATAATTATTACAAAGTAAAAAGTAGTTTTACTCATTTTTTCAATTGGATTACCCATTATAATTAATTCTGAAAGTTCACCACCCTCTGTCAATAACATAATGCCTACAATAAATAAGACAAACAATCCTAACACTTCATAGAGCTTATTTTCTTCTAAAAATTTGGAAACCCGATCAGCTAACCAAATCATAAGAATTCCACCAATAACAATAGCAGTAGCCATAATTGCAAAAACATTAGTCAATGCCATTGCACTTAAAATAGAATCAAATGAGAATACTAAATTCATAAGAACAATCCATAAAATTACTGATCCTGCAGACTTTGTTTTTTTCTCTATATCTGCATTGATGTCCTCATATCCAATCATATGCCAGATCTCTTTTAAAGCAGTATATATAATAAATATGCCACCAAACAATACAATTAAGCCATGTAAATTAAAATGACCTTGAATGTAATCATTTAAATTTATGGAGAATAATTCTACATTAGCCCATTTAATTAAATTAACCAATACAAACAATAGGCCGATTCTTAGTACAACAGCTAATCCTATTCCAAATTTCCTAACAAAACTTTGACGTTCAAGAGGGGCTCGTTTACTTTCTATAGAAATATACAGTAAATTATCAAAGCCCAAGACCAATTGTAGAGCAATTAGCATGAAAAGAGTTCCTAAATTTTCGATTGTAAAAAGATGACTCATAAATTATTTGTGTGGAGTATGTGCAAGAATCACTTTCAGGAAATTCCAAAATTTAGCTGTTGAAGAAATACTACATCGTTCATCAGGGCTGTGAGCACCTTTGATTGTTGGCCCAAAACTAATCATATCTAAATCCGGATAACGTTCTCCCAAAAGACCACATTCTAAACCTGCATGAATAGCCATAACTTTTGGTGATTCATTGAATAGTTCTTCGTACTTATTAACTAACACATCTAAAATCTTTGAATCAGGATTTGGTGCCCAACCAGGGTAAGAACCCCCATGCTCTATATCGCAACCCATCAGTTTAAATGGGGCTGCTACAGTATTAGCTACGTCATATTTACCTGACTCTGTGGAGCTCCTTTGCAAACTTTGAGAAATAAAATTGCCATCTTTAATGATTATCCGAGCCAGAGAGGATGAAGTTTCAACCAGTCCTTCAATAGCTCTACTATATCTAAAA
>CAJWLP010000015.1 GCA_913043145.1 uncultured Bacteroidota bacterium | reverse complement strand
TCTTTGCTCCACATGGGGCAATTAGTGCTTCAGTTGTTTTATTATTACCATAGTTGCCTGTAGGCCCTCCATCATCATAGATGGTACCTGCAGAAACGTTAATTACGTTAGCTGGCAATGCTGTTCCTGCTCCCATGTTGTAACTTGAACGTTGGATCGTAACGTAATTTACTTTCTTAGTTTCAGTCCCTTTACCAATAATATTAGATGCTGTTAGATAAACATCCCATACCCCGATAGGAACTGCTCCTAAAAATGAACCCGTATTTACGCTAGGGTTTTTGTTTACATATGGATCGTTTCCACGAAGGGTAGCAATATCGTCGCCGTCTATAGTGTCCAGAGTAGTTGTGTTAACAAACATCCAATTCCAATAAGTTGGACCATTGGTACTTAAATCAGTAAGCTCTATGGTTTCAAAAATTTCGTATACACTCTTGTCAGCAATAAAATCTGATGCAGGAGGTGCGGTAGGCGTTATTATTTTTATTGATTTTGTAGTAGAATCTACACCATTACAATTTGTACTTACTAACTTAACATCATATTTACCTCCAGTTGCAAACACATGAGTTGCATTCGTTGAGCTGTAAGAAGCACCATTTAATGACCATTTGTGAGAAATGTATCCAGCTTGGTTTGAGTTAGTAAAGTTGACAGGTGTTCCAACAAATGCTGAATCTGGGGCTATGAACCTAGCAACAGTAGATGATGGTGAAACGTAATCGCACTCATAATCTTCGGTTTCTCCATAAAAAACTTGGTTGGTGTGATTGTTGGCATTCATATCACGATAGATGTCAAGATTACATCTTAAACGCATTCTTACCGTTCCTGTAGTTCCCCCACAAGGTACTGTGAAATTGAAAGATCTTGTTCCTCTATGTCGAACACTCCAATTAGCAGGACTAACAAAGTCGCCTCTATCGCCAAAATTTCCATTGTCATTAAAATCAATCCATACACCTACATTGATACCATAAAATGTTACGTTATTGGGATTCAAAGCACCAATGGTTACCTTGTAAGTAGACCCGGCATTTAAGTTAAATGCTGAATTAGGCTCAACAACATTGTGATGGCCTGTTGTCCTGTATCCTTGTGGGCTTGAATTACAAGCGTCACCATTTTTGGAATAAACCACGTTACCGTCAGAATCTTCAATGGTAACCGCATCAATAGCGGCATAACTTACGTAAGTTCTACCAAAATTTTGATAACCGCACCCGTAGTAGTGTGTTGGTCGTGAGTACGTTTGAGCTTGTGCTCCAAAGGTTAGTAATAGTAAGAATAGGAATGTCAGACCATTACTAATTAGGCTCTTAATAGCCCTGAATTGAGTATTTGTTTTTACCATAATAATTATTTTGTTACGAATTTGAATTTCAAATATATAGAATTAGACACGCTTTTTTGGAATAGTTGCAAAAAAAAAATTATTAATTTTTAGAGGCATTCGATGAATTAACTTAAAGTTTTTGCTAACAGTTATTTTTGAAATTGGCGTTTAAATTTTAATTAAAGACTTGTACGTTTTAATTTTAAAAAGAATATCACATTGAAAAAATCGCTTTAAATTCGACACTTCTTATGGATTTTAGAAAAGTATATGAGGAGCTAAACGACAATCAGAAAGTTGCTGTTGACTCAATTAATGGATCGGTAATGGTCGTTGCTGGGCCTGGAACAGGAAAAACTCAAGTGTTGGGTGCTCGTATAGCAAGTATTTTAAATAATACGGATACTCATGCTGAAAACATATTGTGTTTAACATTTACAGAAGCTGCTACATCGGAATTGAGAAACCGCTTAAATTCTATGATCGGCTCTGAATCTTACAAGGTGGGAATTTATACTTATCATGGGTTTTGCAATATGATTATACAAGAAAATAAAGATATTTTCGGCATACAACATTTAGACCCAATTTCTGATTTAGAGACTATTGAGGTATTGAGAGAGATAATTGATGAATTCCCGCCAAACAGCTTATTGAAACGATATGTAGGGGATGTATATTATGATTTACAAAATCTAAAAAGTCTATTTGGCCTCCTCAAAAAGGATAATATAACGCCTGAAGAAATTGAAATAAAAATTCAAGAAGCTAAGAAAGAAGCTTTATTGGATGAATCTTTCCATTACAAAAAAAAATACGGCAATAACCAGGCTGGTGATTTGAATCAAAATAAATTTGATTCTTTTTCTAAAGGACTTGATAAATTATGTGAGGCATCAAAACTTTTAACTATTTACAAGCTAAAACTGAAAGAAAGAAAGCGTTATGATTTTAACGATATGTTATCATGGGTTTTAAAAGCTTTTGATTCTAATGACGAGTTGTTGCTAAAATACCAAGAGTCTTTTCATTACTTTTTAGTTGATGAATATCAAGACACCAACGGGGTTCAAAATGAATTATTATACAAACTCATTAATTATTGGGACAACCCCAATGTTTTTGTTGTTGGGGATGATGATCAATCAATTTATAAGTTTCAAGGAGCAAATGTTGAGAATATTTATGAATTTTACTCCAACTACAAAGCTCATATAAAGTTAGTAGTTTTAGACCAAAATTATCGATCAAGTCAACACATACTTGATGCAAGTAACTATCTGATAAAAAACAATAAAGAGCGGTTAGTTGGGAAAGTTCCAGGGTTGAACAAGGAAATTATTGCGGCAAATCAAGATGTAGCAAAAATTAATCCAGCGACTTATGTGACAGAATATCCTAATACATTTCAGGAAATAGTTAATATCACTTCAAAACTTAAAGAGCTCAAATCTCAAGGAGTTTCTTTATCTGACATAAGTATTATGTATCGCAAACACAAACAAAGCGATGAGTTAATTAAATTTTTAGAAAGCGAGGGCATTAGTTATAATGTTGCAAAAACACAGGATGTTCTTCAAATTCCAATAGTTAACCAACTAAATTCTTTTTTAGAATATGTAAATCTCGAATCAAAAAAATTAGATAGCGGTCAACATCTGCTTTTTGAGTTATTGCATGCACATAATTTTAAAAATGTCAGCTCGATAGCTTTAGGATTGATTAGTAATACGATAGGTCAAGACAAAGAAATTGGATGGAGAGAATTTTTACACACTGGGCTTTCGGGAATTAATATACCTGGAGAGAGTAAAGCTGAGCTAAAAGCATTCCTTTCAGATATTGATTATTGGCTAAAAGAGATTCACAATTTAACACTTCAGGATTTTGTTGAAAAATTCATGTCCAAAATGGGTTTTGTCTCTCGAGCTCTCAAAAGTCATGATGCAACATTTCAAATCCAGTGTTTAAAAACGTACTACAACTTTTTGAAAGAGGAAACAGGAAGAAATCCATACCTTAAACTGGGAGGCTTTTTAGATAAAATTGAATTACTTAAGAAGAATAAACTCGGCCTAAAGTTGAATAAAATAGTTCATGGAGTAAATGGAGTAAATTTAATGACTGTGCATGGGTCTAAAGGATTGCAATTTGATTATGTCTTTGTAATAGGTTGTACTGAAAACAATTGGGAAAAGGATAAAAACTCTTTACCATTCAGATTAAACACTTTATTGCCTGGTGAGCCCAAAGAAGCATTAAAAGAAGAGTCAAGAAGATTATTTTACGTTGCCCTTACGAGGGCAAGAAAACATCTAGAAATTAGTTTTTCATTAAAAAATGATAACGATAAGCTATTGATGAGAAGTCTTTTTGTTGAGGAGGTATTAGAAAGTAAGGTATGTGAGCTCAAAAAAGCTCAAGCATCTGAAGAGGATTTGTTGCATTTTTTTGATTATATGTTAAAACCCAATGAATCAAAAATTATAAAGCTTTTCGAGCAGGATTTTGTTAAAAAAGAAGTAGAAAATTTTAGACTTAGTGCGACCAACCTCAATAGTTATTTGAAATGTCCAGTTTCCTTTTTTTATCAAAATATTATTCGTGTTCCATCATCTAAAAATGATAGTATGACATTTGGCTCAGCTATTCATTCAGCCATTGATAAGTTATATAAAGAGAGTGTTAACATAAAATCTGAAACCGACGCAATTGATATATTAACGAAGGTATACACCAATGAGATGAATAACAACAAGGAATCATTTATAAAGGCAAATTTTGAAAGAAGGCTTTATTATGGTAAAGAGATATTAACGAAGTATTATCAAAACTATTCGTCTTATATTTTAAATGAAAAAAATGTTGAATCAGAGGTGTTTTTGAATAATTGTGAAATAGATGGTGTTCCTATTCGAGGACAAATAGATAAGTTGACAATAAATAAAGGGAAAGTACATGTAGTAGATTTCAAAACGGGTCAATATAAGTATGGTAAATCAAAAGTTAGTCCACCCACTGAGTTAATAGATAATCCCAAAGAGTTAAATTTTGAGAAGAGATATGGTGGCGACTATTGGAGGCAGATTTTGTTTTATAAAGCTTTATTGGAGAGTAATAAATCCAATTCATTAGAGGTGACATCTGGAGAAATTGACTTTATAGAACCAGTAGATGGCGAGTATAAAAAGCACAAAGTATATTTTACTAGTGAAGAATACCTTTTTGTAAGAAGACAGGTAAAAGAAGTCTATCAACGTATTCAAAATTTAGAGTTTAACCAAGGGTGCGAGGATGATCTTTGCGTTTGGTGTTCTTTCGATAAGCACAAATAATTTTACTAATTTGTTTTTTATGAAGTCTTAAAAAACAAATGATACCTTTGCATCGTTTAGATTTAAAATGGAATTAGCAGACGTAATAACGGTATATTCAGAGAAAACACCAAATCCTGAATCAATGAAATTTGTGGCAAACCGCATGATTTTGCCTAATGATAGCATTGACTTCAGAGTAAAAGAAAACCTAGAAACGTGTCCAATGGCAGAAGAACTATTTCAATATGATTTTGTCAAGGGTATTTTTATAATGAATAATTTTGTTTCGATTACTAAAAAGGAGGATTATGACTGGTTTGACATTATACCACAACTTAAAAAGTTTGTTCAGGAGTATCTAGAAGCCGAAAAACCGATTATTGTAGTTAAGGAAAAACTTTCAGATGAAGAAGAATCAGAGGTTGTAACTAAAATAAAACAACTTTTGGAAGATCACGTTAAACCTGCCGTCGAAATGGATGGTGGAGCAATTGATTTTAAGAGTTTTGACTCGGGTGTTGTGACTGTAACAATGAAAGGCTCGTGTAGTGGTTGTCCCAGTAGCACTCTGACATTAAAAGCGGGCATTGAAAACCTTCTCAAAAGGTTGGTTCCAGAGGTTGAATCTGTTGAAGCAGAAGCTGCATAACAGATTAATTAAGACTATGAAAATTAATTTAAAAGTAGTTTACTTATTAATGTCAAATGTTTCCATAAACTTGGTGGTGAAGTTTCCAGCCTTAAAATCGGGATCTCTCATAAGTTTCAGATGAAGTGGAATAGTTGTCTTAATCCCTTCTACCACAAATTCTGAGAGTGCACGTTCCATTTTTACGATACATTCTTCCCTTGTTTGTGCAGACACAATTAGCTTGGCAACCATTGAATCATAGTGTGGAGGTATACTATATCCAGCATAGATGTGTGTATCTACACGAATTCCATGACCACCAGGTTTGTGGAGGACTTCAATCCTGCCTGGACTAGGTCGATAGTCATTAAAGGGGTCTTCCGCATTTATTCTGCACTCGATGGAGTGCTTTTGAGGAAGATAATTTTGACCACTGATAGGGTGTCCTGCGGCAATTTTAATTTGTTCCTTGATCAAGTCAAAGTTGATTATTTCTTCAGTAACTGGATGTTCTACTTGAATTCGAACATTCATTTCCATGAAATAAAATTTCTTGTATTTATCAACCAAAAACTCGACGGTTCCAACACCTTCATAGTTTATGGCTTCGCCCGCTTTTATAGCCGCTTCACCCATATTTGTTCGAAGTTCTTCATCTGCAAATGGAGAGGGGGCTTCTTCGATTAATTTTTGGTGTCTTCTTTGAATAGAGCAGTCTCTTTCAGATAAGTGGCAAACTTTTCCATATTGGTCTCCAGCTATTTGAATTTCAATGTGACGAGGCTCTTCTACAAATTTTTCAAGATACATTCCATCATTTCCAAATGCAGCTTTAGATTCGGTGCGTGCACTTGTCCAAGCATCGTCAAACTCTTCCTCTTTCCATATTAAACGCATGCCTCTACCACCACCACCAGCTGTAGCTTTCAGCATTACAGGATATCCAATCTCTTTTGCTATTTTTTTTCCTTCTTTTACATCTTTCAGAAGGCCGTCAGAACCAGGAACACAAGGTACACCAGCTGCAATCATTGTTGCTTTAGCGTTAGACTTGTCTCCCATCCCTTCAATCATCTCGGGACTAGCACCAATAAATTTGATTCCATGATCTCTACACATTTCAGAAAAAGTTGCATTTTCAGAAAGGAAGCCATAACCTGGATGAATAGCATCTGCATTGGTTATTTCGGCAGCAGCTATAATGTTTGGCATATTTAGGTACGAAAGAGTACTAGATGGAGGACCAATACATACCGCCTCATCAGCAAACTTAACATGGAGGCTATCTTCATCCGCAGATGAATATACTGCTACAGTAGAAATTCCCATTTCTTTACATGTACGAATAACCCGCAAGGCGATTTCACCTCTATTGGCAATTAAGATCTTTTTAAACATAGAGTAGTAGTTAATTTACTTAGGTTCAATGACAAACAATGGCTGTCCGTATTCAACAGGTTGTGAGTCATCAACTAATACTTTAACGATTTTTCCGCTAACCTCAGATTCTATTTCATTGAATAGTTTCATGGCTTCGATAATACAGATTACCTGACCTTTTTCAATCACATCACCTACTTCGACAAAAACAGGCTTGTCTGGAGATGACTTTCTGTAAAATGTACCAATCATTGGTGATTTAATTTCTTCTGTTTTGGAATCTTCAGAAGTTGTGGGAGCAGTTTCTTTTACTAGAGGCGTTACTGCTTGTTGAACCACAGGCACCTCTTGAACAGCGACTGGCTTAGGAACTGTAGCAGTTACCGTTTGTGCATTTCGTTTAATTCTAATTTTAAAATCTTTTTGCTCGATAGCAACTTCATCAACCTTAGATGATGAAATAAATTTGATTAAAGTCTGAATTTCTTTTAAGTCCATATCTTTAAATTCTTAAGCGAAAATAGTATAAATAAATTGATGTGTTATGAATTATATGACCACTTTAAATATATAGCTCCCCATGTAAAACCTCCACCAAAGGCAGCTAAAACAATATTATCTCCTTTTTTGAACTTTGATTCAAAATCTGAAAACAGCAACGGAATTGTTGCAGCGGTGGTATTACCATATTTGGAAATGTTTATAAGCACCTTTTTTTCATCTAACTCCATTCTTCGAGCTGTTGCGTCGATTATTCGGAGATTTGCTTGGTGAGCACATAAATAGTCAACTGCGTCACCGGTTAAGTTATTCCTATCCATAATCTCACGACTAACTTCGGCCATGTTAGTAACAGCAAACTTGAATACAGTCTTACCCTCTTGGTATAGATAGTGCATATCGTTATCAATTGTTTCATAGGACGACGGGTACTTAGATCCACCAGCTTTCAAATTAAGATAGTCAATTCCGACCCCGTCTGACTTTAAAACACTGTCAATGATGCCATTTTCATCTTGGCTAGGTTCTAATAAAACTGCAGCACCACCGTCACCAAAAATTACACAAGTATTTCTGTCTTTATAGTTTACAATTGAGGACATTTTATCTGCCCCACAAACGATAACTTTTTGATGTTTTCCGCTTTCTATAAATTTAGAGCCTGTGTCAAGGGCATATAAAAACCCTGAACAAGCGGCACTCATATCAAACCCCCAAGCTTTAGTAGCACCTATCTTGTGTGTAACAATATTTGCAGTAGAAGGGAAAGCATGGTCAGGCGTTATTGTGGCAACGATTACTAAATCAATTTCTTCGGCAGATATGCCTCTTTTATCTAATAATTTTTCAATGGCTTTGATACAAAGATCACTGGTTGCTTTATCTTCTTCAAGAATTCTTCTTTCCTTAATTCCAGTTCTAGTTCGTATCCACTCGTCAGAGGTGTCTACCATTTTTTCGAGGTCTTGATTAGTCAGAATTTTTTCGGGGACATAGCCACCTACTGCTGTTATAGCTGCTCTCATTGGATTGTTATTGGCTTCAATTCGTTGTAGTTTCAGAAATTGAAAGTTCAATTTTAGAAATTAATTCTGATTCTACTACATTTTTTGCAAGTTTTATCATATTAGAAAATGTTTTAGAATTAGAGATGCCATGACCTACTATAACAGATTTTTTAATTCCTAAAATTGGAGTTCCTCCATAATTTTGGAAATTAAATTTTGATAAAAAGTCGTCTTCAACTCCCCTTTTTAGTAAGTTGTAGAAAAAACCCTCACATGTTTTGACAATGACATTTCCAGTAAAACCGTCACATACCGCAACGTCAACTTTATCGTTGAATAGATGTCTTCCTTCAACATTACCTATGAAGTTGATACCTTTTTGACTTTTAAGAATAGGAAATGCTGCTTTTGTGACACTATTACCTTTTTCTTCTTCTTCGCCAATATTTACTAGACCAACTCTTGGGTTCTTAATACCGTACACTGCCTTGGCATATTCTGTACCGAGTATAGCAAATTTTGCTATGGTCTCAGGCTTTACATCGCTGTTTGCACCCACATCAACTAGTACACCAGTAACACCACTTTGTTGGGGCAGTACAGACGATAAGGCTGGACGATCGATGCCTGGAATTCCTTTTACATTGTAAAGTGCAGACACCATCATAGCTCCAGTGTTCCCGGCACCTAGGAATGTATCAATTTTTCCTTCAGCCAAGAAGTGCATCCCAATATTTATGCTAGAATCTTTTTTAGTTGAAACAGCCTTTATTGCGTGTTCGCCCATGCTAATGCTTTCACCAGAAGGAACGACAGTAATATTAGGATGGTTTAAATCTTCGGTATATTCTTTTAGTGCTTCTGGTTCCCCAAAAACGAAAAAGTGCGAATCGCAATTTTCAGCATTCGCTTCTTTTACTACTGCGTTGATGCATTCCTTGGGAGCAAAATCGCCTCCCATGGCATCGATACCAACATTCATATTTGATTATTCAGCGTTAGGTTCAAGAACTTGCACTCCGCGATACATGCCGGTTTCTAAATTCAATCTATGATATAGATGAATTTCTCCAGTAGACGGGTCTCTGTGAAGCTGTCTGTTGCCTAACTTGTAATGGGTTCTTCTCTTGTCTCTCCTAGTCTTGGAAATTTTACGTTTAGGATGTGCCATTTTATTTTTTAATTAATTTTTTTAATTCAGCCCATCTATCATCCACTCTTTTCTCTATTGGTTTGGTGTCAAGATGTTCGATGGTGCATTTCTTTTGAATTTCGGAATTTTCGCATATCAAACGAGTAGGTATGTCTAAACAAATTTGCTCATAAATTGAATCATAAACGGAATAGACGGGGTGGTTGACAGATAAATAATTTTCCTCGTTTAAGAGGTCATTATTCAATGTTAACTTCAATACATCTTGTCTAAACGTGTTAATATGAATCTTAATTTTTTTTAAACATCGTTCGCAGTGAGATTTTATATTTCCTTTAAATGTGTAATCCAGGATTATGGTATCCTCAAATTTTTCACATTGAATGTCAATATTGAAATCTCCATGTTGATATAAACTATTTTCCTTTAATTCAAAGAACGCATCATTTAATTTGAAACTGAAGAAGTCTTTTTCGTTTTTAAATTTGTTAAAATCAATATCAAATTCAGACAGCTTCATTTCCAAAAGTTGGCAAAAGTAAGTATTTTAACGATAAAACTAATTAATTGCAGACACTTATCTTAAATCAGGAACACCTATGCTGAATTTTTCTCTTCGATGTGTTTTATACGCTAGGGGTTCTTTTGAGTTATCGTAGTAGTTAATTCGATTTCTACGAACTTTATTAATGAGGTAAAGGGCGTTTATAAACGAAGAAGTATCTGAGACTCCTTTTCCTGCTATGTCGTATGCAGTTCCGTGATCTGGAGACGTTCTTATAATTGGAAGACCTGCAGTGTAGTTGACGCCGTCGTTAAATGCAATTTGTTTGAAAGGAATCAATACTTGGTCATGGTACATGCCTACAATGGCATCAAAGTTTGTAGAATTGTGTGAGCCGAAAAACCCATCTGGAGCATATGGCCCAACAACCAATATATTTTCTTTTTGAGCTTCCTTTATTGCGGGAGCAATAATGTCAAGTTCTTCGCGACCCATTAGACCATTATCTCCCCCATGTGGGTTGATACCCATTACAGCTATTTTGGGCCTGATGATAGCGAAGTCTGCTTTTAGGTTTTCATTGATCAGACGAATATGTTCAAGTACTTTATCTTTTGTGATTTTTTGTGTCACTTCATTTAGCGGTGTATGTCCTGTAACCATGGATACCCTCAACTCATCATTCATTAAAATCATTTGTACATCAGATTCAAACTCTTCGGCAAAGTATTGGGTGTGACCATTAAAAGATAGTCCTGCATCTGTACTAGATTTTTTATCAATTGGACATGTTAAGATGTCAGAGATAAGACCATTCTTCACATCAGAGACAGCTAGTTGAAGAGCGTCGAGTGCTAATTTTCCAGCCTGAGTACTGGCAACACCAGGGGTTATTTCAATTCGGTCTTTGCAACATGATCGTAAATTCAATTTGTTTTGTTTTAAGTCTGAACTTTTCACAACAATATTGAAATTAAGAGGTGAGCAGTTTAATAAATCGGCATAATATTTAAAAATATAAGTGTTCGCATAAATCACAGGAGTACAATAATTAAAAATTAATTCGCTTGAAAATGTTTTTAAAATCAGCTCTGGGCCAATTCCGTTGAAATCTCCGATGGTTATACCTATAACTGGTTTTTCACTCATATTGAAGGCAAATGTATGGTTTCTTGTTTACATAACTGCACCAATTAATTTGTAGGTATAATGTGTTAAATGCAAACAAAAATTAGTTTTAGGCACAATTTTTGAGGGTGATTACACACTGCAAAGTCATTTAAAATAGTAGTTAATAATAGAATGATATGGTTAAATTTGCAGATTCAAAATATTCTGTATAGGATAAACACTTCAAATAATACATGAGACAGTTAAAAATATCAAAACAGTTTACTAATAGAGAAAATAAGTCACTTGACAAATACCTCAATGAAATTAGTAAGGTAGCAATGATTGATGCCCAAGAGGAAGTTGAGCTTGCAAGAAGAATTAGAGAAGGTGATCAAGCAGCTCTTGAAAAATTAGTGAATGCTAACCTTCGATTTGTTGTATCTGTTTCTAAACAATATCAAAATCAAGGGTTAACATTAGGTGATTTAATCAATGAAGGTAATCTTGGATTGATTAAAGCAGCCAAACGTTTTGACGAAACTCGTGGTTTTAAATTCATCTCATACGCAGTTTGGTGGATTAGACAGTCTATTTTGCAGGCACTTGCTGATCAATCAAGAATTGTACGTTTACCACTTAATAAAGTTGGAAGTATTGGAAGAATTAGTGCAGCTGCAGCTCGTTTAGAGCAATTGCAAGAACGTGAGCCTACTCCAGAAGAAATTGCTAAAGAGTTAGAAATTAGCATTACTGAGGTTGAAAATGCTTTCAAATCTAGTGGTAGGCATTTATCAATTGACGCTCCTTTGATTGAAGGAGAGGACAATAGTTTGCTTGGTGTATTAGACAACAATGATGAGCCAAATCCAGATCAGCCATTGATGGATGAATCTTTAAGAAAAGAAATTAATCGAGTGATTTCTACGTTATCAGAAAAAGAAAGAGATGTTCTGAAATATTATTATGGACTAGATGGTGGACCAGCACATACTTTAGAAGATATATCTGACAAGGTGGGCTTAACCAGAGAAAGAGTTCGTCAAATAAAAGAAAAAGCATTGCGAAGATTGAGAAAATCTAGCAAGAGTAAGATTCTAAAATCTTATCTTGGTTAATTAATAAAGCATTAAATTAAGGACTATCCTTTTGGGTAGTCTTTTTTATTTGTTCATATGCTAAATAGCATATTTCAAACATTAAAAAATAGTATAAAAAGTCTTCTATAGGTATAGTAAAACATCGAATTGCTAGATTTTCAGCATTATTATACCAGACAATGGGTTCTTCTGTTACACCACCTGTCAATACTCCATTTACTATGATAAATGGGACTAAGACAACAAGGTAACTCATATAAAACACACCCTTGTTTTTGGGGTTTATCTTATAAATTAACGAAGTAAAAAGTATTACGAGAGTTGATACAATTGTGGTATATAGTTTAGGAATTCCAATCACTAAAAAACACAATGCAATACCAATGAAAGTGAAATCCAAGTAACGCTCGATTTTCTTAAAGTAATTTGGAGTATTTAGAATAACAAGCTGGTCATACAAAAACATAAATGAGTAGGGAATACACAGAAAGAAAAGCCATTCCTCTATAGGTAAATGTAAAAAATCAGTACCAATTATATACTTTGAATTGAAACCCCATACACCAATTGATGCAAACCAAATATCCCACGAAACTACAAAAAGCCACATAATGGCTATCGATTGGAACAGTATTTTCCATCGTCTATAAAAGTGGCCAACTTTATTAAAACTTAGGAGTAATGGAAAGAAAACAGCTAAGATGTTAATCCATAAATATAAATTACCCATTACTTGGCATTTTTGAGAAATTTGAATGGAACAATGAGCATTCCAAAGCACTCTCCAAATTCTTTCTCTAAATGTTTGTGGTGTATCTTATGTGCTTTTCTTATAGCCTTGAGATATCGATGGTTTGTACGTTTAAATAGGCGAAATCGCTGATGAATAAAAATATCATGAACCAAAAAATATGCGATACCATAAAGGGCTATCCCTACACCAACAAAAAATAAATAAAAGTAGCTTTCCAGACTACTTCCAACAATGAAGCATGCTGCACTGGGTATCGCGAAAATTAGGAAAAAGGCGTCATTTTTTTCAAAAAAACCTGGATTAACCTGATGATGGTCTTTGTGAAGAGCCCAAAGAAATCCATGCATGATATACTTATGAGTAAACCAGGCTACAAACTCCATTAAGGCAAATGTTCCGATTGAAATAAGAAAATAGATTAGATAATTCATAAGAAATATGACCCAAGTGACAATCGAACTTTAGACGTAAACAATAACCTAATCTTAGTATAATTCGGTACCCTTAATCGATTAGTTAGAAGTTCTTCAAAACTGGCATTTTCTAATTTCTTGAATAGTTTGAAATAATATCGATAGGCTGTGTATACACCATATTTTGAGTTTGACGGGAGTCGATTAATAGCCTCCAGTGCATGGACGAAGTCCTGCTTAATATCGGCTTGAATTTTTTCTTTAAGCTCAGGAGTCCATTCATGATTATTCATTCCTGGAAAATAAATTCTTCCGAGATTCTCTTTATCAGCTTTTAAGTCTCTTAGAAAATTTACTTTTTGAAATGCCGAACCAAGGCTCATAGCTCCAGGCTTTAAACTTTCAAATTCGTCAGTATCACCTTTGCAAAATATCTTTAGACACATTAATCCCACTACTTGAGCACTACCAAGAATATACTTGTCAAATGTTTCCTGATTATACTGTTGATCTTCTAAGTCCATTTCCATGCTATCAAAGAATGCATCAATCAGCCACTTGTCAATTTGGTAATAGTTAACAGCGTGCTGAAAACTATTAAGTATCGGGTTTAGGCTTATTTTTACATTAATAGCTTGAAAGGTCTGTTTCTTAAAGTCATCTAAAAGTTCTTTTTTGTTAAACTCATGAAATGAATCTACAATTTCATCAGCTAGTCTAACAAATCCGTAAATAGCATAAATAGGTTCGCGAATGGATTGATGCAACATTTTTATACCTAAAGAGAATGAAGTACTGTATTCATTAGTCACATGCTTACTAGCATTTAGAGAGATTTTATCAAATAATTCTTTCATAATTTAATGGTTTAAAGAAATTAGGTTAGCTACAATTTTACCGGATACAATTGCAGGGGGTACACCTGGTCCAGGAACTGTTAGTTGACCAATATAATAAAGATTTTTGAGTTTATTGTTTTTACACTTTGGTTTTAAGAAGGCTGTTTGTGTTAATGTGTTAGCCAATCCGTATGCATTTCCTTTGAAAGAATTGTATTCACTAACAAAATCAGTGTGGGCAAAACTTTCTTTAATTTCAATATTTGGTCTGATATCTGTACCAGTAAATTTCTTTAAACGGTCACATATTTGATCGAAATATAAATCCTTGATAGATTCATTGTCCTTTAATTCCGTTGAAACAGGAACTAGAAAAAAAATATTTTCTTTACCCTTTGGGGCTACAGTTTTGTCAGTTTTACTTGGACAACATATGTAAAATAATGGTTTTTTTGGCCATTTGTGGGTGTCATAAATTTCTTCTGCATGCGAACTGAAATCTTCATCAAAAAATAAATTGTGATGTTTTATGCCATCTAATTTTTTATTTAATCCCACATAATATAATAAACTACTTGGTGCCATAGTACGTTTTTCCCAGTAGGATTTGGAGTACATTCTAAAAGGTTTTGGGAGCAACTTTTGTTCTGTGTGGTGGTAATCAGCACCACTAACTACGATATCTGCCGACTGTACTTTTTGATTAACCATTAGACCAGTGCACCGATTGTTTGATGTAAGGATTTCGGTAACATTGGCATTTGTATGAAATTTGACACCCAAATCCTCTGCGACTGAAACCATTGCCTGAACTATTTTGTTCATTCCGCCAATTGGGTACCACGTACCTAGGGCCATGTCAGCATAATTCATTAGACTGTACAAAGCAGGGGTGTTTTTAGGTTTTGCTCCAAGAAAAAGCACCGGAAACTCTAAAAGTTCGATCAATTTTGGATGCTTGAAGTGTTGTCTTATGTGTTTACTTATGGATTTAAATAAGTCTAGGTTCATTGCCTTTTTAGCAATATTTATGCTTATAAATTCTTTGTAAGATAATGAGGGCTTGGTTACAAAATCACCCATTCCAACTTCGTATTTTATTTTAGCTTCATCCAAAAATTTTCTCAATCTTTCTCCCGATCCTTTTTCGTAACTTTCAAAGTAATTTGTTAGATCTTCAATTTTTGCTGGAATATCATCGGGTTGGTCTTTCCAAAATACTCGATAGCTTGGGTCTAATCGTTTTAGTTCATAAAAGTCTTTGACTGAAGCACCGAAGTCATTAAAAAAGTTATCAAATACATCTGGCATCCAATACCAACTTGGACCCATGTCAAATTTGAATCCATTTATTTGTTTTATTCTTGCTCTTCCCCCAAGTGAACTATTTTTTTCAAAAACCTCAACGTTGTAGCCTTCTTTGGCTAGGTAGCAAGCATTTGATAAAGCTGAAAACCCTGAACCTATAATTGCAATTTTCAACTGACTTCGCATGGTTGGTGTCTTTAAGAATAAAAGATTTAACAATGATTTTTCAAATCATCGATAGTAGAAATGAAATATATATTTGAATGTTGGTAGGTTGTTTTGAATGAGTCAGGTAAGCCGTGAACTAGAATTTTATGGTCTTTGAACATTTTGATCATATTATCTAAATATGCGTCAATTCTCTTTTTTGATCGAAATATTGTAAAAGCACAAATAATATTTTTTGCATTCGTATTTATACTGCACTCTTCTACATCAACAATTGGAACATTTGCTCCTAGATAGATGCATTCACAATTCTCTTTACGTAGGATATAGTAGGAGTAAAGTAACCCAATTTCGTGAAACTCTGTTTCAGGCAAGAAAAGTACAAACCTATTGTCAGATTGAACAAACGGCAAACTATTTATTGCCGAAAACAATTTTTGTCTTACAAGTTGGCTTGTAAAGTGTTCGTGCGATGGATTCAATTTGTTAATAGTCCACATTAGTCCAATTTTTATCAAAAGTGGACTTATTACAGTTTCGATGGTTTCTTCTGTGCCGAACTCATCAATACTTTTCTGGTATACATATTCAAAAAGCTTATTGTCACATTTTAATGTTGCTATAATTAAATTATTTATGAGTGATGCTTTAGCTGTGTCAATATTTTGTTTTTGTAACTCTTCAATTTTGTTATTTAAATCCTCAGCAGATAATGCACTAGCTTTACTTATCTTCATGCCGTGGTCGAGAACAGAAACAAGGTTTAATAGTTTTTTCAAGTCATCATGATCATAATATCTAATATTAGTTGGAGTCCTCTTAGGATCAAAAATAGAATATCTTTTTTCCCAGGTACGAATAGTGTGTGCTTTGATGCCACTAATATTCTCTAAATCCTTAATACTCAACGTGTTAATCATCTTTGTAGCTAAATATGCTAAAGATAATACAACACAAGTAGGTGTTTTGTTTGGAAATACTAGTAAAAAAACGACTACAATGTAAATTAACAAGGGTTCACATCCAGCACATTTCCACCCTAGTCTTATTTTTTTTGCTACAATTTTTTCTGGAGGAGCAAGAAATAACGGTGAGCGAAATGACTAAAATTATTATAAGTTTTGATTTAATCATTTTGTGTGTCAATTTATAAAACGCTACTAAGAAATTTTTATTTCAATGATTGAAGAGCATTCAGGTATCTTTCAGGAGTTTCACCATCTGCGGCAATCTGATAATCTTCATATGAACAGGGAATAGTTAATGTAAGATTTGTATTATTAGGTTCTGCTGGATGTTCGATTTTCATCCACCATCTAGAGGATCGTTTACTTTTGATGAATAGTATGGGAGTATCATTGTAACTAAAGTCACATCGATATTTTATAAAATCTTGATGCGATTCAGGTTTATCATTCATACGACTGTAAAACCCATCGATAAAGTACCATATTATTTGAGCACAAAGAGCGGCAGTTAATTCTCTCTCGTCCAGGTGTTGCACATAACCAAAAATACCAAAACAAGAATTGTAATCACTTATGCCAGCATACTTTGCAATTTGGCAGGCCTCTTCACTTGATAATCCGCTTGGATATACGCCTTCTTTTGCAGGAGCATCAGCATGTTGAATTGCATTAATATCAAGTAAAATTAAATTAGAATTTCTCATGTATAGTTCAGACTCTTCTATGTTTTTTTTGAGATTACCTAACCTAATAATGCTGTGATTTTTACTTTTTATTGTTGCTAGTTCTTCAGGAGATACGAAGTGATTTTGATATGCAAGCGAATTTATTTTACAAGTATTTTCATAATCATCTTCATGTATTTTACTAAATAGTTGATTTTCAGAAACGGGTATTT
Organism: uncultured Bacteroidota bacterium; assembly: GCA_913043145.1. GTDB lineage: Bacteria > Bacteroidota > Bacteroidia > NS11-12g > UBA9320 > UBA9320. Next base: position 17,625 of record CAJWLP010000015.1, on the reverse strand, counting down.
TTGATGAAATACAGGAAACCTGCATTTGATTCTTCGACCCTTTCACACCTCGATATAGTGCGAAACCTTGATTAAGCTCTTTTCCAATAAATACGGAAGTAATACCTAAATTTTTTAATTCTTCAATGATGAGGTATAGGGCTGATTGATTTTCGTGTTCCTCATCATGAGTCTTTATATTACCAAGATCAACAATATTGTTTGCTGTATTGTTAAATTTACTGAGTCGGTAAAGGTGTTCACGAATACTATTGCAGTCTTCTCCGTATCCAATTAACGCAACCTTAGCTTGGTCAAGTTTGGGGAATTCAGAAATGTAAGCATCGATTATCGATCCAAGCCCATGAGAGGATGAAGTAATGTCTAAGTTTATTTTATTGAAGTAATGTTCAAGCATTCAATATATTCGTGGTTTACAAAATTAAACGAAGAATCTCATGATTTTTGCCGTAACTGGATCCAATGGTTTTTTAGGTGTACACATTATTCATCACTTACTTAAAATGGGTCATGATGTGAGGGCGATACACAGACCAAAGTCATCGTTTAATGAATTTGAATTAGTCAAATTAAATTATAATTACCCATCGAGTACTTATGAAAAACTCATTTGGTGTGAATGTGAGTTATATGATGTTGCTGGCTTGGAAGAAATTTTTCAAGCTTGTGATTACGTTATTCATTTGGCTGGATTGATATCTTACTCGAAGAAAGATCGTGAAAAAATGATACGAGTGAACCAAAGATATACAGCGAATGTTGTGAATGCTGCAATTGAATCCAACGTAAAAAAACTATTGTATAGTAGTAGTATAGCTGCTTTGACTAAAAATGATAAGAACGAAATTATTAATGAGGATAATTTATGGTCTTCTGAGCAATCCCATAGTTTTTATGGATTCTCCAAATATTTAGGGGAATGCGAAATATTCAGAGGTAAAGAGGAGGGCTTGTCGGTAGTGATGGTTAATCCAGGCATTGTTCTAGGATATGGAGATTGGAAAAAAGGATCCAATCAGCTTTTCAAAAATGCATTTAAATCGTTTTGGTTTTACAGCAAAGGAATTACTGGATTTGTAGGTGTTGAGGATGTTGCTAAAATTATGGAAAAGCTTTGTTTATCCAACGTAAATGGGGAGCGATTTGTCCTCGTCTCAGAAAATAAAACGTTTAAAAGTATAGCCTTAAAAATGGCCAAAGAATTCAATAAAAGACCCCCTTTTATTGAAGTAAAAGGCTTTATCTATTATTTGATTTACGGGGCTATATTGTTTTTAGAATTTATCGGGCTAAGTGGTATGTTAACGAGAGAGACTGTTAGGGCAAGCATTTCAAAGAATCAGTTTTCAAATAAAAAAGTTCGAGATTATTTAAATGTTGAATTTGAATCCATGGATTCGTGTTTAGAAAGAGCTTGTGAGGGTTATAAAAAAAGCCCTTCTTCATAGAAAAAGGGCTTTTAGTTATTGTTAATGTATATTTATTCTTCTGTCTTTTCTTCAGTAGCTTCTCCTTCTTCTGAAGTTGCATCTTCTTCCTCGGTTTCTCCATCGGCAGCACTTCTAGCAGCACGCGTTACAACACACGAGACAATGGAGTTATTTTCTGAATCAAGCAATTGAAGCTTATCAACTTGAATGTCTTTGACTTTAACACTTTTTCCTATTTCAAGTTCGTCAATATTAACCTCGATAAATTCTGGGAGGTCTGCGATTAAACCAGAAACACTTAATTTTTTGATTTTAAGTTGCAATTTTCCACCTGCAATAACTCCAGGAGAATTTCCTACAATCTTAACAGGTACAGATATAGACAATGGACTCTTATCGTCTACCTCATAAAAATCAGCATGGATAATATCCTCTGATACAGGATGAAACTGTAATTCTTGAACTTTAGCAAGCTTTACATTTCCTCCAACAGAAACCTGAACAAGGAAAGTGTTAGGAGTATATACTAAATGCTTAAAGTCAGCTTGATAAACTGAAAAGTTTAAATTTTCATTTTTACCATAAATTACGCAGGGTACTTTCCCTTCTTTTCTCACTTTTTTGGTGGCAGATTTTCCTAATCCGTCTCTTACATCACCTTTTAATGCGATTACTTTCATTTTACTAAATATTAAATTCTTATTTTAAATTAATTCTTTCTGGTAGGAGTCAGAGATGTTAAATAAGGAGCTTATTGACCCAAATTCACTGACACTTCTTATAGCGTTTGCAAAAAGATTATCAACGCTAAGTACTTTAATTTTACTGTAATTACCATTTTTAATTGGGATGGTATCACAAAGTACAATTTCTTCTAATACGGAGTTTTCCAAATTTTCACATGCTTTGCCACTAAGAACGGGATGCGTACATACTGCTCGTACGGATTTTGCTCCTTTATCTTTAATCAAAGCAGCGGCTTTGCAGAGCGTATTTGCTGTATCACAAATATCATCTATTAAAACAACATCTTTATCTTTAACATCACCAATAATCGTCATTGACGCAACTTCATTGGCACGTTTTCTTGCCTTATCGCAAATGACCATCTCTACACCTAAAAATTTTGCAAATTCACGTACACGTTTTGTTGCTCCTACATCAGGTGCAGCAAGCAATAAATTCTCAGCGGGTAAATTTTTAATGTATGGTATAAATATGACTGTTGAGTCTAGATGATCAACAGGGATGTCAAAAAATCCTTGGATTTGTGGTGCGTGTAAGTCCATAGTCATTACGCGGTCAGCTCCAGCTGCGGTTAAAATATTTGCAACCATTTTGGAGCTTATAGGAACCCTTGGTTTGTCTTTTCTGTCCTGTCTTGCCAAACCAAAGTATGGAATAACTGCAACAACCTTGTGGGCAGAAGCCCTTTTAGCTGCATCAATAAGCATAAGCAGCTCCATGGTGTTATCAGCAGGGGGCATGGTAGATTGGATGATAAAAACATCACACCCACGAACAGTTTCATCTATACATGGCTGAAACTCCCCATCACTGAAACTGTTTAAGGTAACGCTACCTAAGTTTTGACCGTAAGCTTTTGCAATCTTCTCTGCAATGGAGTGGGATCCAGATCCAGCAAAAATCTTTACTTTATTTATAAAAGAGGGCATATTCTTTGTTTTACTTTCACTACTTTTTTGGTAGTTATCATAAACTATTGGAATCTATATTCCTTTAGACTATGTTGGTTGGAGAGAAAGAGTTACTTCTTTCTCTCACAATCTAGTTGGCCGACCAGGGCTCGAACCTGGACTCTTCTGTACCAAAAACAGACGTGTTGCCAGTTACACCATCAGCCATTTTGGGCTGCAAATTTATAGTTGTTTTTTCTAATTTGCAACATCACTCATGAATTGAATTTGAAATATCTTCATTTCTTCATGTGTGAATTCTCCATCAAATTCATTTACGGCAGCATCAATACTTCCAGAATCATCAGATTTGAAGTAATCATAAATCTCGTCTCTCCCTTCTTCATCTATGATTTCGTCGATGTAATAAAGTAAGTCTACCTGTGTTCCGGAAAATACGATAGCTTCTAATTCTTCAATTAATTCCTCATAATCAAGCCCTTGACCTTTAGCAATATCTTCAATTGAAACCTTTTTATCAATATTTTGAATGATATGAATTTTACGAGCACTTTTATTAACGACCGATTTCAAAACTAAATCGTCAGGCCTTTCAATATTATTCTCATCTACGTAATTAGATATCAGCTGAATGAAAGGTTTTCCGAATTTTTTAGCCTTATTTTTACCCACACCAGTAATGTTTTCCATTTCATCCATGGTGATAGGAAATTTGAACGCCATGTCCTCTAAAGATGTTTCTTGAAAAATCACATATGGAGGAAGTCCCATATCTTTAGCTACTTCCTTTTGAAGTTCCTTCAGCTTTGCATAAAGCACTTTATCATAAACAGCTTCTATTTGAATAGACTCAAAATCAGCATCACTTATGGCATCATATTCCTTGTCTAGGGCAATCTGAACACTTGTTGGCTTTGTTAAATAATTCAAGCCGTCTTTACTTATTGAAAGAAGCCCATACAATTCAATATTTTTGATAATTAGATTGTTGATTTGTCCATATCTAATCAGGGTTTTCCAATAATTTTCATTTTTTTCTTTACCAAAGCCAAATAATTCGTGGTGATTGTGTTTGTATGCTTTCACCTCGGGCGAGGCTTTGCCCATAAGGATATTGATGATATGTTTTAACCCTACTTTTCCATCAGTGAACTGGATAGTTTTAAGTGCAGCAACTAGAGAATTGGTAGCTTCTTCAGTTTCTCTTGGATTTCTGCAATTGTCACACATTTTGTCACATTTTTCAGTGTCAAAGTTTTCACCAAAATAATGAAGTAATGATTTTCTGCGACATTGTGAAGATTCAGCAAAGAAGGCCATTTCAGAAATTAACTGAGTGCCAATTTCTCGTTCTGCTACGGGTTTGTCTTTTAGAAATTTTTCTAACTTTTCTGTGTCTTTTGGATTATAGAAAAGAACACAATCACCCTCCATACCGTCTCGACCTGCTCGTCCTGTTTCTTGATAGTAGCCTTCTAATGATTTCGGAACATCGTAATGGATTACGAAGCGAACATCAGGTTTATCAATGCCCATACCAAATGCGATTGTGGCACAAATTACATCAGCATCTTCCATTAGAAATTTATCTTGATTACCCGCTCTAGTTTTAGCGTCTAACCCAGCATGATAAGGAAGAGCGTTTATGCCATTTGCTTGAAGTATCTCAGCCACCTCTTCTGTTTTCTTTCTACTCAGGCAGTATACAATTCCACTTTTACCCTTTCTTTTATTGATAAAAGAGATTAGGTCTTTCATGGTTTGTGCTTTACTCCCTTTGGGTAAAACCTCATAATAAAGGTTAGCTCTATTAAATGATGATTTAAAAACTTGAGCATCGAGCATATTCAATGTTTTTTGAATATCCAATTGCACCTTGGGAGTAGCTGTTGCTGTAAGTGCCACCATAGGTACATCATCAATTTCTTTTACTATCTGTTTTATTCTTCGGTATTCAGGTCTAAAGTCATGACCCCACTCAGAAATACAATGAGCTTCATCTACTGCAACAAAACTTAACTTTACTGATCGAAGGAAGTCGATAGTTTCATCTTTTTTCAATGTTTCTGGAGCAACGTAGAGCATTTTTGTGCGACCTTCTGAAACATCTCTTTTTACTCTTTCAGTTTGTGTTTTTGTCAGAGATGAATTCAAAAAATGAGCAATAGAATCATTTTCACCAAAACCCCTGATAGCATCAACTTGATTTTTCATTAAAGCGATTAGAGGAGATATAATTACGGCTGTACCGTTGCTGATTAATGCAGGTAGCTGATAGCAAAGAGATTTTCCAGCTCCTGTTGGCATAATGACAAAACAATCGTTTCCTTTGAGTATTGTGGATATAACTTGTTCTTGCATTCCTTTGAACGAATCAAATCCAAAAAACTCTTTGAGGCTGGCCTTTAAATCCAAAACTTCTGTAGTCATTATTTTATTTTACGAATATCCAACGAATTTAAACACTAATATAATACACTTTGTATCACTTGCAGAAATAATTTTTTAATTTGCATCAAATTACATGAAGGAATCGAAAGATATTCTCAAAATTGGTAAAGATACCATATTGTTAGAAAGTAAAAGCCTCGAAAAATTGAGCAATTTACTCGACGATCATTTTTCAAATGTAGTCACTAAACTACTTTCTTCTGAAGGAAGAGTTGTCGTGACTGGTATTGGAAAAAGTGCCATTATTGGTCAGAAAATGGTTGCCACATTTAATAGCACAGGCACACCTGCTTTGTTCATGCATGCCGCCGATGCTATACATGGCGACCTAGGAATGATTCAAAATCATGATATTGTAATCTGTATTTCAAAGAGTGGAAATAGCCCTGAGATTGTTGCACTTGTTCCATTGATATCAAATGCGGGGAACAAATTAGTTGGTATGACTGGAAATTTAGATTCATTTTTAGCAAAAAATTGTGATTTTTTACTTGATACAACGGTTGATGCAGAAGCTTGTCCAAACAATCTTGCTCCAACCACCAGTACGATTGTTCAAATGGCGATGGGCGATGCTTTGGCCGTGGCCCTAATTAAATGCCGAAACTTTAAGTCTGAAGATTTTGCAAAGTATCACCCAGGTGGATCATTGGGTAAAAAGCTCTATTTAACATTGGGAGATATTGCAAGTAAAAATTCATTGCCAGTAGTTGATCATATGGATGCATTGCCCCAGTGTATTGTTGCAATGACAGAAGGAAGAATGGGAGCAGTTCTTGTGTTGTCTAATTCAAAAATTGCAGGAATTATCACAGATGGAGATTTAAGAAGAATGTTAACGAGAGGTTCAGATGTGACCTCAAATGCTCTTTTAGGAAAACACTTTAAAGCTCATGAAATTATGACGCCTAATCCTAAAACTATGAGTGCAGATGAATTAGCGATTCAAGGTGTTGGTTTTTTGAAAGAAAATAAGATTAATCACATTGTTTTATCTAAAGAAAACGAACCATTGGGCATGGTTCATGTTCAAGATTTGATAAGAGAGGGAATTTTATGAAAATATTAAAAGATACATATGCGATAATTTTAGCCGGGGGTATTGGAACACGGTTTTGGCCAGTTAGTAGAGAATCACGACCTAAGCAATTTGTCGATATATTAGGTACCGGAAGTACGTTAATTCAGGATGCATATAATCGATTTCTGAACCTCGTACCTCAGGAAAATATCTTCATTATTACAAATCAAAATTATCTTGATTTAGTCAAAGAACAATTACCTTTAGTTACTGATAATCAAATACTTGGGGAGCCATTAGGTAAGAATACAGCTGCATGTGCAGCTTATGCAGCTAATAAAATTTCAGAGCTATCAAATGAAGGTGTTCTTATTGTTGCTCCGAGTGATCATTTAATTCAAGATACTAACGCATTCAATAATCAAATTTTCAAAGCTTATAATTATGCAAAAAACAATGATGCTTTAGTTACACTTGGTATTAAGCCACATAGGCCAGATACAGGTTATGGATATATTCAGTTTGAGCCTGATGAGACATCAGAAGGCATTAATAAGGTAAAAACCTTTACAGAAAAACCTCCACTAGAGTTAGCTGAGAAATTTTTAGAAAGCGGTGATTTTTTATGGAATAGTGGGATGTTTATTTGGAGTATTCCAACTATTTTAAAGGCTTTAAATAATTTTTTACCGGAACTAAATTTGAGTTTCTCAGAGGTAAAAGGAGCATATAATACCGTTCTAGAAAAAAAGCACATTGATCGCATTTATTCTTCTATACCAAGTATTTCTATTGATAATGGCATATTAGAAAAAGCCGAAAATGTATATGTTTTGCCATCAGAGTTTAGCTGGAGTGATTTAGGAACATGGAAAAGTGTTCATGAAAGCCTTCAAGGGGTGGATTCCAATACGGTTTTAAATGTCAATCTTCTTGCTATTGATGCGACTAATAATCTAATTGTTTCTGAAAAAGAAAAGTTGGTGGTAATTAAAGATTTAGATGGATATTTTGTTGTAGATACAGATGATGCTCTTTTAATATGCAAGAAAGATCAAGAGCAAGAAGTTAAGAAGTTAGTTGGAGATATTAGAAAGCAATATAACGGCAAGTACAATTGATGATAAATTACTTTCTATCAATTTTATTTTTTACCATATCATTCACAGAATATATAGATCTCCCAGAAAATCAAAATCGAATAGTTAATGCTAAGTCATTGCAACAATTTTTTGAGGAGTTAGCTCAAATTAAATCTCAAAACAAAGTGGTTTCTATAGTTCATATTGGAGACTCTCACATCCAAGCTAATTATTTGACAGGAAAGGTTCGTACGTTATTACAAAATAATTTTGGTAACGCGGGTAGGGGGGTAGTTTTTCCGTATAAAATAGCTGGAAGTTATGGTCCAAATGATGTTCAATTTAGTTATGACGGTGATTGGGAGTATTGTTCGATTAAGAAAGGTTTTGAGTCAAATAAAATTGGTTTAGTGGGTTACTCAGTATCCCCCTTGCCTAATGCCGAATTATCTATCAATGTGTTAGAAGAAGGGAATTCAACATTTAAAAAAATTACAATTTTTGATGAATTTGGGACGCTATTACCAGTAATAGATTCCAATGATATAACATGGAACAGGAATAGTAATTATACATTTATCCAATCAAAAAAGCCATTAAGTCAAATTAAATTTAGATCGACCCATTCCTCTAATGTTCAGCCTGATATACAGGGTATTATTTTAAAAAATGATTCAAGCGGTGTTTTATATCATTCTACTGGCGTGAATGGAGCAACGGCTTCTCAATACCTAAGAAGTTCAGATTTTCAAACACAAATTACAGACCTAAATGCCAAACTAACCATTATTAGTTTTGGGACAAATGATAGCTATACTTATCCAAGCAGATTTTGTTCAGTTTGTGTGAAAGAAGACTTTAAAAAAATGATTCAACGAATTAAAAATCAAGATTCAAGTATTTCAATTTTGATTACAACACCTTCTGATCATTTTTTTAAACGTAGATATTCAAATAAAAACATTGAAAAACTTTGTAAAATTTTATATGAAATAGCCGATGAAGAAAATGTTGCTTTATGGGATTTATACAAAGTCATGGGAGGTAAAAACTCTATCTTAGAGTGGCAAAAAAAATCTTTGGCTCGAAAAGATTTAATCCATTTCACAAAAGAGGGTTATGAAATGCAGGGCAAATTACTCTATGAAGCATTGATGTATCATTATGAAAGTGATTTTAAATTATGATTAGTTTCGATAACATCGTTAGATTTTCATCAGATCAACCACTTTTATTTAGTCAATATCTTTTTTTGATGCTATTTACTGTCATGTTTGGATTTTTTGCATTAATTCATAAACATAACAGAATTAGGAATAGTTACCTCTTGGCTTTTAGTTTATTTTTTTACTATAAATGCAGCGGTTTTTATTTTGTTTTGCTTCTGGTTAGCATCATTTTTGATTACATATTTGGTTTCAAAATATTCAATAGTGATGGGTGGCGAAAGCGATTTTTTTTATTTTTAAGCATTCTAACAAACCTGGGGCTACTTTTTTATTTTAAGTATTCCTATTTTATTGTAGATACCATAAATTCTATAGCTGGTTCAGAATTTCAAGCTTTGAATTTTGTGGCGATGTTTTCTAACGACCTGTTTCAATCTGAGTATAACATCACAGAAATCATTTTACCAGTAGGTATTTCGTTTTATACATTTCAAACGCTTAGCTATAGTATAGATATTTACAGGGATAAAATAAAACCATGTAATCGACTTCTTGATTTTGCTTTTTTTGTTTCGTTTTTTCCCCAGCTAGTTGCAGGCCCTATCGTCAGGGCTATTGATTTTCTTCCACAAATCAATAAACCGTATTTTTTAAGTAGAAGAGGTTTTGGAAATGCAGTTTTTCTTATTGCAACTGGCTTAGTAAAGAAGGTGGTCATTAGTGATTATATCAGTGTTAATTTTGTTGATCGAGTATTTGATGCCCCAGAGATTTACAGTGGATTTCTAAATTTAGTTGCTGTTTATGGATACGCTATTCAAATTTATTGTGATTTTTCAGGATACTCGGATATGGCCATAGGGATTGCTGCCTTGTTAGGGTTCAAACTACCAATTAATTTTAATAGTCCATATAAATCTAAAAGCATTACAGAGTTTTGGCGAAGATGGCATATTTCACTCTCTACATGGCTTCGTGACTATTTATACATTTCTATCGGGGGTAATCGAAAGGGTAAAGTTAGGACCTACACAAACCTTTTAATTACTATGTTACTGGGTGGATTGTGGCACGGAGCAGCTTTAAAATTCATTATTTGGGGGGGCATTCATGGTTTAGGACTAGCTATTCATAAGTTTGGGTCGAGTATGATTACAGTAAGAAAGAATTTCCTTTGGAGTTTTGTATCAATGCTAATTACTTTTCATTTTGTAGCATTCTGTTGGATGTATTTTCGTGCCATTGACTTAAAAACGGTTGACACTATGATTCATAAAATATTTTTTGATTTTGATGTAAGCAGCATAACTAACCGCATTGCAGGTTACTGGAAGCCAATGTCTCTCATAGTATTTGGTTTTTTCATTCATTTATTACCATACAGATTTAAGGAGAGCTTAAAGAGTTTTTTCTCTAATATGCCTATTTATCTGCAAGTCGCGGGGGTCGGTTTACTGATTTTTATTATATATCAGGCGAAATCTGCCGAAATTCAGCCTTTCATTTATTTTCAGTTCTGACGTTTTAACAGCACTTTTATGAAAAAATAACATGGCTTAAAATCGAAATAAATACTTTAAACGAACTTTCTTATTGAGTGAATTTAGTGTTGAATTAACAGATTGAATTTTGTTAGATTTGCTCACAAATGGGTTTGACAAAATCATATTCTATCGTTGGGTTTATAGTGACGTTGATATTATCGTTCGTTATAGCCAGTAATATTGAATCTTATCGTCATCCAGAGAGTGTCAATTTTTTGAGAGATAGTCTACTTGAGTCACTAGAATACCAAAAAGAAAAGTCTAATAATCCTGCATTAGTCGGAACATTTGATCAGTTTATCTCTGATTTAGAGTATAATCTTATCGAAAGAAGGTATAAAAAACTTAGTTTGACTCGAATAATAGGCTGTATTGTTGCTCTTTTTGGAAGTGTTTTCTTAAGACAGATGAGAAAAATAGGGCTACATTTATTTTTTGGTGGTAGCTTATTTACTTTGATGGGTAGTTTTTATTTTACAGGCTTCAGTTTATCGGGTTGGGTATTAAACTTCAGTTTTCTTGTTTTCACACTCATAAGTGGATTGTATTTCCTCAAAAAAAGAGATTATCTTAATTAATGTCAAGAAAAGCTATTCTAACGGATGGGTTAAATTATCTAAAAACCTTCACTCTATTGCGTTTGATTAACGCATTGAAAATTTTTGTAAGCTATCACGTCAGTAAGCGGTTAAAAAAAAATTATCATTCAGGGTATCCAGTAGCAATTTCAATTGAACCGACAACCAGTTGTAACTTGAGGTGTCCAGAATGCCCGAGTGGTCTTCGATCGTTCAGCAGACCCATTGGAATGCTTGAACCAGAGCTAAATAAATCAATCATCGATCAGCTTCACAAAGAACTAACCTACATTACGTATTACTTTCAAGGAGAGCCTTATTTGAACAAAGATTTTCTTTCAATGGTAGGTTATGCGACTGAGCGGAATATTTATACCGCAACTTCAAGTAATGGACACTATTTCAATGATAAAAATTGTCAAAAAACAGTTGAAAGTGGACTGAGTCGTCTCATTATATCCATTGACGGAACGAATCAAGAAAGTTATTCTAAATATCGTATAGGTGGGGATTTCAAAAAGGTAGTTGAAGGAACAAAAAAAATGGTTGAATGGAAGAGAAAATTAAAATCAAAAACACCATTTATTATATGGCAATTCATTGTTTTTAGGCATAATGAAAATGAAGTTGAAGAGATCAAAAAGATGGCAAAAGAAATAGGAGTAGATCATTTAACTATAAAAACTGCTCAGATATATAATTTTGAATCAGGGAGTGATTTATTACCACAAAACCCTAAGTATTCGAGATACATAAAAAAAGGCTTGTCTTACAAAATAAAAAATGGTCTGCTGAGTCACTGTTGGAGAATGTGGCATGCCTGTGTTGTTACTTGGGATGGGAAAATTGTTCCATGCTGCTTTGATAAAGATGGGTCCTATCAATTGGGTGGTCTAGATAAAAAATTGTTCAAATCAATTTGGGATGGAGATGAATATAATCGGTTTAGAAGGTTAATTTTAAAAAGCAGAAGCAATATAGATATTTGTCAAAATTGTTCTGAATGCACAAAAATTCGCGGGTGAATTAGCAAAATTATTTTTGAAGTTTAGTCATATTAATGTAATATTGCTTACTCAAAAAGTGTATAATTATGAATAAAAACCTACTCAGATTAAGTCTATTACTGTTAATATTTTCATCATTCTTTGTTAATGCCCAGACGTCTTACAAGAAATTCGGGTTTGAAGTAAATGGTGGCCTCCGTGAGTATCATGGCGACATGGGTTCATCACTATACTTTAAAAACAGTCCTGATTATCAAGGTGTTGGAGGAGCATTTGGTATGTATATTAATTCTTCTTTTGATGTTAATATTTATGGTAGTGGTGGTGATATTGGTTTTTACAAGAATGTCTATGACGTTGTAAGAGCTGATGTTGTCAGGGTAGGATTTAGGTCTCGTGTAACAGAGGGAGTGATTGGGTTAACCTATAAGTTTAATAATGGTTACATCCTTGATGAAGATGCCAGATTCAAGCCCTTCATTAGAGCTGGATGGGGTGCTATGTCATCTGTTTCAAAATTTACTCCTGAAACATTAAGTCCTAAATATGAAGGTTACCGTTTAGATAGATCTTGGATTGCTTCTCATTGGAATGCTGGTCTAGGACTTAAAGTTAGAGTTTCAGATGCAATTGATTTAGTAATAAGTGAGCAATTCAATTATTCGTTTGATGATAATTATGATGCAAGCCCATACATGGTTTCTGGAGCACGTTTGAATAGTGCTCAAGAAGGTAACAAACCTCTACACGATATATATGCATATCACTCTTTTGGGTTCGTATTTAACTTTGGTGGAGACGGCGGCTCATATAGAATCAAAGATGAGGACGGAGACGGAATTAGTGATGACTTTGATATTTGTCCTAATACACCAATCAATTACGCTGTTGATACAGTTGGGTGTCCAATGGATGACGATAAAGATGGTGTTATAAACGAAGATGATAAGTGTCCAGATGTACCTGGATTACCAGCATTTAACGGGTGTCCAGACTCAGATGGAGATGGTATTGTTGATTCAGAAGACAAGTGTCCTAAAGTTCCAGGCTTAGCTGCATTTAACGGGTGTCCAGACTCAGATGGAGATGGTATTACAGATGCTGAAGATAAGTGTCCACTTAAGGCTGGACCTTTAGAAGGACAAGGATGTCCGGATTCAGATGGAGATGGTATATACGATCACGTTGATGTTTGTCCAGCTACTCCAGGAATAGTAGAGAACAAAGGTTGTCCTGAAATTAAGGAAGAAGTTAAAGAGAAAATAAGACTTGCTGCTAAGGGAATATTCTTTGAAAGCGGAAAAGATATTATTAAGTCTGAGTCTTTTGAGAATTTAAATGTCTTAGCTGAAATTATGAAAGAGTATAAGGAAGCTAATGTTATAATTGAGGGCCATACAGATAATCAAGGTGATGATGCAGACAATCTTGTTCTTTCTCAAAAGAGAACAGAGGCTGTTAAAAGATATCTTGCTTCTCAGGGTATTGAAGAAAGTCGTATGTCAGCTATTGGTTATGGAGAATCTAAACCAGTTGCGGATAATTCTACTGCTAAAGGAAGAGCATTCAATAGAAGAGTTGACTTTAAGTTAGTATACTGATATTTACCATAAAACTAAACTATAATTCAGATGGGAAGCGAGAGCTTCCCATCTTTTTTTTAATCAAGAACACAAAATGATATAGTTGAATGTTTAAATAACTAATTTAGTAGCTATATTTTAATGAAGAAAATTATTCAAAAACTCAAACATAAATGGAACATTGAATCTGACCTTCAATTACTTTGGATTTTTGTGATTTTTGCAATCACAGGTTCCTCGATTGTATTCGTTAGAAAACCCATTACCGAGTATTTATTTAGTAAGTCGACATATGGAGAATTGTTGTGGTACGAACTTATTATTACCATTTTTATTGTTTACTTAGTTTACCAACTATTCCTATTTGTAATAGGCAGTATTTTAGGACAGCATAAATTTGTTAAGTGGTTTGTAGTCAAGATGAATAAACGCATATTTTTTATTAAAAATAAATAATGAATAAAGACCAGATTATAGAAGCATTGAGCTATGTTGAAGATCCTGACCTTAAAAAGGATTTAGTTTCTTTGGGAATGATCCAAGATTTATCCATAAATGGAGCCGAAGTTGCCTTTGATTTAGTCTTAACTACTCCAGCTTGTCCTATGAAGGAAAGTATTGTCAATGCATGTAAAAATGCAATTTATACAATGGTTAATTCAGAGGCAATTGTAAAAATTAATATAACGTCTAACGTTCAACAGAGCAGAGACGACCAATCTGTTTTATCTGGAATTAAAAATATTATTGCTGTCGCATCTGGCAAGGGGGGTGTTGGTAAGAGTACATTTGCTATTAATCTGTCTAGAACATTAGCTATATCAGGGGCTAAAGTTGGGTTGATGGATGCAGATATCCATGGTCCTTCGATACCAACTCTGATGAATACAGTTGACAAAAAGCCTGAAATGGATGGTGACTTAATGGTTCCAATTGAGAATCAGGGTGTTCAAACTATGAGCATTGGTTATATGGTGGATACGAAACAAGCCCTCGTTTGGAGAGGACCAATGTTATCAAAGGCGATTAGTCAGTTTTGTAGTGATGTGAAATGGGGAAATCTCGATTACCTTATTATAGATTTACCACCAGGTACTGGAGATATACATTTGAGTGTTGTTCAACATATTCCTATAAGTGGTGTGGTTCTAATTACAACCCCGGAGGAAGTTGCTGTTGCAGATACTCGAAAAGCTATTGATATGTTCCGCAACCCACACATAAGCCAGAATATTTTAGGCATTGTTGAAAATATGAGTTTTTTTCAGCCAGACGAAAATGGTGAAAAGTATTATATTTTTGGTAAAGAAGGTGGTCAGAAATTAAGCAAAGAATCCTCCGTTGATTTTTTGGGTGAAATTCCTATCAAGGAAAATAAAAAGTTTGATAATATCCATAAAGATTATCTTGCCATTACAGGTAAAATTGTTCAAAAACTTTCTATTCTAGCCGCATCCAAATAAAAACAATAAATTTGAAGTTAAATGTCAACGTCAGAGAATAAAATACTAGAGGCACTTGATAGTGTGAGACCCTTCTTGAAGCAGGATGGGGGCGATGTTGAATTTGTAGCTTATGAAAATAATATCGTGAAACTTCGTCTTCTGGGTGCATGCAGTACCTGCAGTATTAGTCATCTTACGATGAAAGCAGGCATTGAGGAAAGTATTAAAAAATTATTGCCTGAGGTTGAATCTGTTCTAGCTATCGAATAAAAGTAAGCTCGTTGTGAAACGATTTTATTCATATCAATCAATTCTGAACTTCATTAACACTTACAGCATCCTTGTTGCCTTAGGTTCATTATCATCCTATTTATTTTTCAGTAATTTATTTGATGTTAAGCCAAACTATGTTTTGGCATCAGGGCTATCGCTAAGTATGTGGATTATATATACGCTTGATCACTTATTAGACGGCTTGGGTATAGGAAAGAACGCCTCCTCTATCAGGCATCGTGAGCATTTTTTAAGGCAAAAGCAAATAATTCGATGGATAATATCTGGTTCAATAATTATAATTGGTCTTTCATTTTGGGTTCCTCGAGTTTATTACAGCTATGTCTTATTTCTGAGCATATTGACATTCTTACATTTTTGTATTAACTATTTTTTGTCACGTAAGTATAAATTTTTAAGGTATCTAAAAGAAATATTTGTCGCATTAGTTGTTACAATAGGTTTTGTTGTCACACCATTGATTGGCAACGAGGTGTCTCTTAACCTGCCTCAACTAACCTACATTTTCATTATTTTTTATTTCATCAACCTATCAAACTTATTGATTTTTTCTTTTTATGATCGAGATCGAGACCAAAGAGATAATATGCTCACAATAGCACATCTGTATAGCCGAAGTAAATTCAGAAGTTTGATCTATCTAGGAATTGGGATATCGATGATCATGTTGATTATTTCTTATATTAACTGCCATCTTACGTCGATCATTTTTTTTGTGTTTGTATCAATGCAGCTCACCCTTCTTTGCATTACTATTTTTTCTTCCTATTTTAAATTCAACGATCGATACCGATTTTTTGGGGACCTTATTTATTTCTATCCAATTGTTGTTTTTCCATCCCTTGGTTAAAACATGTGCGACACCTGGGTTCGTATAAATCTTTTTCTCCTAATTTTACTTGATCGCCAGCATTTGAAAAGCGATAAGAAAATTGTGCTTCAGAACCACACTTCATACATATGGCATGAACTTTAGTTACCAATTCCGCCATTGCCATAAGATTAGGCATGACACCAAAGGGATTTCCTAAAAAATCCATATCTAAACCAGCAATGATGATTCGTTTATTTTTATTTGCTAGTTGATTGCACACTTCAGCTAAGTTGGGACTAAAAAATTGTGCTTCATCTATTCCAATCACATCTACGCTATCAGCCAATTTTAATATTTCTTTGGGGTCATGGATTGGTGTAGAGTCTATTTGATTGTCATCGTGTGAAACAATCTTTTCTTTATGATACCTAACTTCCATTTCAGGCTTAAATATATGTACCGTTTGGTTTGCTATTTTAGCACGTTTAATTCTTCGGATTAGTTCCTCTGTTTTTCCTGAGAACATAGATCCGCAAATAATTTCTATCCATCCCATGCTATTTTTTGGTTTTGTATACATGCCTTGTTAATTACGAAGTCTCGAATGTAATATTATTTGATTTTATTCGTAGAAATTAATAAAAATGAGTAGAGATAAAATCCATGAAAAAATTGATGAACTTTTAGGGATGTTGAGTATTCATAATAGTAGGTTGAGCTTACATTCAGAAAAGTTGTCACAGTTGGATATCGATGTGTTCAGAAAACATTGTATTGATCTTTACGATGAGGTAAACAGTTTGGCTTTGAAGGGGAAGCTTAAATCTTTAAAAGCTGAAGTTGCTAAGAAAGAAAAGATTTCTTCAAAAGAGGAGAAAGAATCTGTTTCACATACAGAACAAAATAAAGTTGCAGATAAGGAAGATCCCTTGAAAAATGAAAATGAGGAAATGCTTTCTTTGTTTGAAAAATATAGTAACAAACCCATCTCTAGTATTGCTAAAGGAATGTCAATAGCAAAGCGATTCGAGTTTCAAAATGTGTTTTTTGATGGGGATAAGTCGGGATATAATTCATTTATAACCGAAATAGATAATGCTTCCAATCGAGATGAAGCATTTGAGATTTATAAAGCATATAAAGTAAGAGGGAACTGGGATCAAGAGGAGTTGAAAGATGAGCTAAAGGCTTTAATTTACAGAAAGTATGTTTAATTCTAACTAAAATTGAATGTATGGAAGCATATTCCGCTTCTTAAGTTTTTGATTCCGTTTATTGTTGGGATACTTGTACCTACAAGTACTTTCATTTCTATAAATTGGGTGATTTTAGTATTTCTGGTTAGTTTATTTGCACTGGTCTTCATCCATTTCATTTTAAAAAAGAGATTAGTTTTTTTACTTATCAGGCTTGGGTCAATTCTTGCTCTATGGTTGTTTTTTTTATCTGGGGTTATACTTACCCATTATTATTCAGACAACAACTATCAGAATCACTTCTCAAATGACTTGTCTTCAGAGTGGCTTAAGGTGAGCGTCATTAATCAACC
>CAJWLP010000014.1 GCA_913043145.1 uncultured Bacteroidota bacterium | reverse complement strand
TTTAACCATTAACGATAAAATATGCTGAGATAGTTATCGCGGTTAATAACTAATTGCGAGGTGCTTATAGAATTTAGTATAATGATATTTAATCGTTGGGGAGAGGTACTTTTCAAATCATCAGATATGAATGATTCTTGGGACGGGACATTCAATGGAAACAAGGTACAAGAGGGTATTTACTACTATACCGCATTTGGTAAAGATTACAAAAATGAGGTGTTTCAATCAAAAGGAGAAATCATGCTTTTGAGGTAGTCACATGCGGTCTTTTTTAAGCCGTTTAAGGATTTTTTCAAGGCCATTTAGTTTTATTACGTATACATTTTCTAACATTTCGCCTAGCTTACTATTAGGGAAGCCACCATTTCGCTTAAACCATTCAAGATAACCGATTGGAAGGTCGGAAAGAGGTTCCCCTTTATATTTTCCAAAGGGCATTTTTTGTTTGACTAATTGTTGGAGTATCTTGGGGTCAGGTTGCATTAATTTGGTGGTGAAGTGAATTACTTTCCAATACAGAATCGAGTAAAAATAGAATCCAATACTTCGTCGTTAGTAACTTCTCCTGTGATTAGTCCCAGTTGATACAAGGTATTTCGAATATCAATGGCAATCAAGTCACTGGGAATTTCCTCATTAATTCCCGTTATGATTTTCTGAAGCAATATTGAACTTTTACTCAACGCATCGGCATGACGTGCGTTATTTACCAGAGTTTCATTACCATATTCATATTGGCTAGCAATCTTTAATAATTCATCCAACAACGGGTCAATATTTTTTGTTTTTGCCGAAATAAATAAGGTGTTTTCTGGCCAATCTTTGGTGTTGTATGTTTGCTTGTCTGTCTTGTTGGCGAGTATAATTAACCGTTGCGAAGGAGGAAGTTCTTTTAACTGAGATTCGAGTTCAATTCGATTGGTTGTTTGGGCATCAAAGATATAGATGATTAAATCAGCTTTTTGAATACTTTCTTTGGCCTTACTTACCCCAATCTGCTCAATATTATCTGAACTATCTCTAAGTCCTGCAGTATCAATGAGCCGGAATTGGATACCCTCAAGCGTAAAAATTTCTTCAATGGTATCACGAGTAGTCCCAGCAACATCAGAAACAATGGCTCTATCCTCATTTAATAGGGAGTTTAGTAATGTGCTTTTCCCAGCATTTGGTTTTCCAGCAATTACAGTATTAATTCCATTTTTGAGCACATTTCCTGCCGAAAATGATGTTCGTAATTTTTCAATTTGATGAAGTAGCGATTCGATTAAACTTTTTAGTTTTGGTCGATTTGCAAATTCAACATCTTCCTCTCCAAAATCATTTTCAAGTTCGATTAATGCAGCAAAGTCGATGAGTTCTTGTCTGAGTTTTGCAATGTCTTTGCTGAACCCTCCTCGCATTTGATGGATGGCCATTTGCAGACTAGCTTCACTGTTGCTGCTAATCATATCGGCAACCGCTTCTGCTTGTGTGAGGTCTAACTTTTTATTTAAAAATGCACGTAAGGTGAATTCACCAGGTTCTGCCATTCGTGCTCCTTTTTTAAGGATTGTTTCAATAATTCGTTGTACGATATAGGGAGATCCATGTCCAGATATTTCTACAGAATCCTCCCCTGTATAGGATTGAGGATTTTTGAAAATACTAACTAAAACCTCATCTACTTTTTGTGTTCCATCAAGAATATGCCCATAGTGGATGCTATATCCTTTCGCATGGTTAATTTCTCTGGAAAAACAGGAGTTTACAATAGTTAGTGCATCATTGCCTGAAACACGAATTACGGCAAGAGCCGAAACCCCAGAGGGTGTGGCTGGTGCTATAATTGTATCCTCGAAGTTGGTCATGAACTACAACTAGAAATTTAGGCTTAGACTGTATTTACTGTAGAAGTCAAATATTTCATTGACTGCTTCATCTGCCGTATCTACAATTTTAAATAAGTCCATATCCTCTGGACTTATATATGCTTCTTCTAGCATCGTATTCTTCAGCCAGTCCATTAAACCTTCCCAATAAGAGGATCCAACTAAAATAATAGGAAACATGGCTGTTTTTTGTGTTTGAATGAGGGTAAGTGCTTCGAATAACTCATCTAATGTTCCAAATCCACCTGGAAGAACAATAAACCCTTGAGCGTATTTCATAAACATAACTTTTCTTACAAAGAAGAAATTAAAGTTAATGAGTTTATCTCTATCGATGTATGGATTGGCACTCTGCTCAAAAGGAAGTAGGATGTTTAACCCAACAGAGGCACCCTTTTCTTTGTGAGCACCAAGATTACCTGCTTCCATAATTCCGGGTCCTCCTCCAGTAATCACTCCAAGTCCAACTGATGCGAGCTTTTGCCCAATTTCAGTAGCCATTTCGTAGTACTTGGTGCCTGGTTTTGTTCTTGCAGATCCAAAAACGGAAACACACGGTCCAGTTTTGGATAGTGTTTCGTATCCATCTACAAATTCGGCCATGACCTTAAAAATATTCCAACTGTCTGAGCTTTTAATTTCTGGCCAGTTTTTATTTTGAAATGCTTTTTTTATTCGTTCGTTTGATTGATTTTCCATGATTTTTTCTGATTGTTTATGACTTTTTACTCAATAAATAGCTATTGAAATGAAGCAGAATATAGGTAAAAAATCCGTTAATGATTATTAATTCAAACCCTGCTTCGAATCCTTGAACTATAACAGGCATCCCATAAAAATAGATTCCTGTTAAAAGAATAGATAGGAGGGTAATGATTATAACGTATTTATCATTGATTTTATTTTTTGTCAATATCCCGAATGAAAATAATCCGAGTAAAGGCCCATAAGTAAAGCCAGCAGCACGAAATAATTCTTTAATAACGGCTTCATTATTGATGGCATTAAAGATCAGGATCGTTATGAAAAGAATCAGAGCAAATCCTATATGAACAAGTCTTCTTGTTTTTATGTTAGTGGGTTTTGAACGTTCAAATTCCAGAAAGTCAATACAGAAACTAGTTGTGAGTGCAGTTAATGCACTATCGGCACTACTGTATGCAGCTGCAACTAGTCCAATGATGAATGCAATGCTTACCATTGGTGAGGCATGTTGCATAGCCACAAAGCTGAATAGTTCGTCTGATTTTCCTTCAAAATTTAAAGCTTTTAAATCTACATACGTATATAAAAGTGCCCCAAGACTCAAAAAGATGATGTTGACAATAATGAATAATCCCATTTGAATGTAAATGTTCTTTTGAGCATTTTTTATAGAATTGATACTCAAGTTTTTTTGCATCATGTCTTGGTCTAGCCCTGTCATAGCTAATGCTATAAATACACCTCCTAAAAATTGTTTCCAGAAAACATTACTCCCATTTCCGTCCCAATGAAATATTTGAGTATTGGGGTCTTGAATTAAATGGCCAAATGCATCTTCAAAAGACCAATCCAAATCATTAATGATGAATATTAATGTCAATATTACAGCAGTAATTAGAAATGTTGTTTGGAGGGTGTCGGTATATACCACAGTTTTTATACCACTTTTTGAAGTATAAAGAAATATGAGAACAATTGTAATTGCAACTGCACCCCAAAAAGGTATTCCGAAGGGTTCAAAAATAAATGTATGCAAAACACCAGCTACTAGAAATAATCGAAATGATGCACCAATGATTCGACTTAAAATGAAATAAGCAGCACCAGTTTTATAGGAGTTCTCTCCAAATCGATTTTCTAAGTATGTGTATATGGATGTTAGATTTTGGCGATAATAAATAGGAATTAAAATTTGGGCAATTATGATATATCCTACCATATAACCCATCACCGTTTGAAGATACCCAAAATGACTACTAGCTACCCAACCTGGAACAGATAAAAAAGTGACTCCTGATAAGGATGCACCAATCATTCCGAAAGCAACAAGAAACCATGGAGATTTTCTATTCCCTGTATAAAAGGAATTGTGGTCATTATTTTTTGCAGTAACCCATGAAATTGCGATTAATATTAAAAAGTAGCTGACTAATGCAATAAGTATTTGTGTTGGTGTCATTTATGGAGATACAATTAACTTTTGCCCAATTTGAATAGTAATATTTTCTATATTATTCCATTGTTTAAGTTGCTCTATGGTAACACTATATCGCTTACAAATATTGTACAACGTATCTCCTTTGACTACTATGTGAGTCATTGTTCCGTCTACTACAATTGTTTTTTGAATTTTTTCAGTTTCCTCATTTGATAACTTTTCTTTAATGTCATCTTCTTCTCTCAAATTATTAGAAGAAGATAACTCTTCTTTGAGAATTATTTTTTGCCCAATACGCATGGCATTTGGATTTAAATTCGGATTCCATTTAAGAATATCCTCCTCTAATACATGATATTTTTCAGCGATCCTGTAAATGTTATTACCCTTAACGATAATATGAAAGTCAGGGACTTTGATAGTTACTTTATTTATTGCTCCAGGGTTATTAAATTGAGTAGAATCAATGATTCTTTGATTTTCCGCACTCGGGTTTATGAATTTCTTTTCTTCCTCCCAATTGGGTCTCTGAACTTCTGTTTTAATTGGATCATCACTAGCTCTTTTTTTATGCATATATAAGACCTCTCCTTCTTTTGGCTCAGTACCAGTTTCCATGCGATTCTTTTTATACAAGTGTTTTAGTTTGATGCCGTAAGTTTGAGAAATACTTCGCATGTTATCGCTACTTGTAACTATATGCTTTTGTTCAGATCCTCTCCTTCTTTTTGGTTTTAAGTATACAATTTCTCCAGTTTTTATTTCTTCGTCTCTCGGCAAATCATTCCATTTTCTGATGTGCTTATCCTTTAAATAATTTTCATTTGCAATACTTCGAACTGTCTCGTATTTGGAAGCAATTTTTACAGGAACTCCATTGATTTTTTCTCCTTCTTCAGGGGTCTTCTTTTTTGGGAGCTTACGGGTGTCATATTGATATAACTCATATCTTTCAATGAGATTAATTAATATTTTTCCATACTGGGGGTTAGTTGCATATCCAGCTTTTCTGAGCCCATGACACCACCCTTTGTAATCTGTTATTTTTAGTTCAAATAATTCATGATAACGCCAGTTTTTTCTTAAAAAATCAGAATGATCTTTGTAGGATTCTAGGACCGATCCATACGCTCTAAAGCATTCATCGGGAGCGTCATCATTTGCATAGATTGTCTTCCCTGTCCAATTGCCTTTACATTTAATCCCAAAATGGTTATTTGCAAATTTTGCCAATCGACTATTCCCGCTACTACTCTCCAAAACACCTTGTGATAAAGTTATGCTTGCAGGTACTCCACTGCGGTGCATTTCAATTATGGCCAATTCTTTATATCGATCAATATATTGGGTTGGAGTCTGTTTCTGTGCATGTAATATGAGAATTAAAAAGCTAAGAAGTATCGTTAAAGATGGTCTCATTTAAGGTAAAGTTATTGGATTCAAATTTAGAGTCCTTAAAATCATCATAGATACTACTTTATACACTTATCTACATTTGATATAATGAATTGTATCAGAAAGCGTTTAATTTGAAGTCATAAAAGTATTATTATGAAAAAGTACTTAATTCTTTTTGGATTGTTTTTTTTAGCTTCTTCTGTTTTTGGTCAAAAAGTACCATCCGCTAATTGGAGTTATGCTGTTAACGAAAGCAATGTAAAAGTTGGAGAAGCAATCGAGGTTACATTTACCACACCTATTCCTGAGGGATATCACATTTATTCTAATGACTATGGGGATTGCCCACCTGTAAAAGCACAGTTCACATACAATCAAAATTCCTCATTTGATCTTGTAGGCGATGCAAAAGCAATTGGATCTCATCACTATATCGATGATATTTTTGAATGTGAAGTTGCTGACTTTGAGAATAAGGCCGAATTTAGACAGAAGATTAAACTACTGACATCAAACCTAGATATTGAAGGTGTCCTAGAATACCAGATGTGTACATCTGATGGAATGTGTGTAATCTTCGAGTATGATTTTCATATTGATGGACTTAACGTATCAGAGGAATCGCTGGTTTCTGATAAAAAGCCTACTGAAGTCAAACCTATTTCAATAGCAGAGGATTCAAAGATTGAAGCTGTTGAGCCACAAAATATAATTGATAAAGAACCTCTAACGATAAATAATAATCATTCGAGTACAGAAGGGTATACACCATTTGCAGGGCTAATTTCTTCCGATAGTGTAAATTATTCAAGTTATCAAGCAGTCTCAAAAAAGGATACAACTCTGTGTGAGGTAAAAACTTTTCAGGGTGAATCAAATGAAGAATCTACGACATATTGGGGTTTATTTATCCTTGCATTTTTATCTGGATTAGCTGCTCTATTGACACCGTGTGTATTTCCGATGATACCAATGACGGTATCTTTTTTCATGAAGGATGGAAGCAAGGCTAAGGCTATTAAGAATGGGTTTATCTATGGTGTAAGCATTATTGCTATCTACGTTTTTATTGGAACTTTAGTAGCTGTTATTGCTGGTCCTGCAGCAGCTAATTGGTTGTCAACTCATTGGTTACCGAATATTTTCTTCTTTTTGATTTTTGTTGTTTTTGCGGCATCATTTTTTGGGGCATTTGAAATTGTTTTGCCAAGTTGGTTGGTTAATAAGGCAGATCAACAAGCAGACAAAGGAGGTTTAATCGGTATCTTCTTTATGGCATTTACCATTGTATTGGTTTCCTTCTCTTGCACTGGTCCTATAGTGGGGAGTATTCTTGTTCAGTCTGCCGGAGGAGCATTTGTGAAACCGTTAATTGGTATGTTAGGCTTTTCACTAGCATTTGCCATCCCATTTTCATTATTTGCAATATTTCCTAATTGGTTAAATAGCTTACCGACTTCTGGAGGTTGGTTAAACTCTGTTAAAGTAGTACTTGGTTTTCTTGAACTTGCCTTTGGTTTGAAATTTTTGAGTGTAGCTGACCAAACATATCATTGGGGTATTTTAGATCGTGAAATTTATATTGGACTTTGGATTGTTATATTTCTGTTAATGGGTTTTTATTTATTGGGTAAAATTAAATTCTCACATGACAGCGACATGCCATTTTTGAAAGTTCCCCGATTATTATTTTCTATTGCAACATTTGCCTTTGTATCGTACTTAGTTCCTGGTTTATTTGGAGCCCCACTAAAAGCTCTAGCTGGTTATTTACCTCCGATGAGTACTCATGATTTTAATATCTTAGAATCAAAGGATGATCACAAACCTTACTATGCAGGTGTTAAACCATTGTATGAAGATAAGTTGCACCTACCTGACTACCTTAGAGGTTACTTTGATTATGAACAAGGTATGGAAGTTGCAAGAAAAATTGGAAGACCGGTTTTCCTAGATTTTACCGGTCACGGTTGTGTTAACTGTCGAGAGATGGAAGCTCGTGTTTGGTCAGATCCAAGGGTGCATAATTTACTTGACGAAGAATATCTGGTGATTTCTTTATATGTTGACGAAAAAACGGTGGAGCTAACTGAAGATGAATGGTTTTACAATAAAAAAGGAAAACTAATTAAGACATTAGCAAAGAAAAATAGTACGATTCAAGAATGCTTCTTCGACGCTAATGCACAACCTCAGTATGCATTGTTAGATAACAAGGGAGACCTACTTCAACCCACGAAATCCTATGACTTAGATGTGGAGGGGTATATCAAATTTTTAAAGGATGGTTTAGCAGAGTATCAAGTCAGAATGATGAATAAGAAAAGTAGATAATATGAGTATTCAACAACATTTTATAGAAGCAAAAGAAGTTTTAGAGGCATTTATTTCAAATCCTGAAAATTTTGAATCCATTGAAAAAGCAGGTCAACTACTTGTGAATAGTATCCAATCTGATGGTAAAATTATTAGTTGTGGAAATGGTGGAAGTCTTTGTGATGCGATGCATTTTGCAGAGGAGTTGACAGGAAGGTATCGCAACAATAGGCCGGCTATTGGTGCTATTGCAATTAGCGATGCTAGCCATATGGCATGTGTTGGTAATGATTATGGTTACGAGTATGTTTTCTCAAGATATATAGAAGGTGTTGGACGAGAAGGAGATGTTCTACTTGCAATCAGTACTAGTGGGAATAGCCAGAATGTGATTCATTCAATCAAAGCTGCAAGAGACAAGGGAATTAAAGTAATCGGTCTTACCGGTAAAGATGGGGGTAAAATGGCAAACTTATGTGATGTTGAAATTAGAGCTCCCAAGAGTGATTATGCTGATCGGGCACAAGAAATTCATATAAAGGTTATTCATTCATTGATTGACTACATCGAGAATAATCTTTAGCTTTTGCTTAAAAGTAATTAGAGTTTATACTTTAAGTACTTGATTTTTTTACCATCTTCAAGCCAAATTTTTTCGTAGAATGTTTGTATGTTGGCAAGATACTCGGGTATTGCATCCAATTGGTAAATGTCATCACTGTTTTCGAATACTTCTAGATTTTGTTCTGCTATTACCTCTAATGTGTATTCATAAAATCTAGTAGAATCACTTTTTAAATTCATGATAGGGTGAGGGTTTGATATGTTCCTATATCGTTGAAGAAACATCGGATTTGTCAATCTCTTTCTTTTTTTTGCATGCTGAGGATCAGGAAAAGTAATCCAAAATTCATTGATTTCACCAAAGGCAAAATAATCTTCAATATTGCCAATCATAATCCGATGAAATGCCACATTATGCATGTTGTTTTCAAGTGCATATTTAGCTCCTTTCCATATACGATTGCCTTTTATATCAACACCTATAAAATTTCTATCAGGAAACCTTTTTGCTAAACCTAAAGTGTATTCTCCTTTTCCGCAGGCGAGTTCAAGAGTAATGGGGTTGTTGTTTTTGAATACATGCGTTGCCCATTTTCCTTTTAGCTCGGCTGCTCTTTCGTAGCAATTGCTAAAAGCCGTTACCTCTGCAAATTTCTGTAGTTTACCTATCTTACCCACAGCACAAATTTAATAGGCTTCTCGAATTACCTTTCCTGTATCTGTTTTTAAAATTTTCGGGGTAAAATAAATTTTTTTTGGTGCGTGGTATTTAGGTAAAAGAGGTGTTAATGCTTTAATGAAGGGTTTTTGATTGAAGTCAGGTTTACCTTCTATAATCAAAATTGGAACTTCACCATACTCAGGATGATTTTCTTTGGACACATAAAATTGTTTTTTAAGATTCATCATTTGGAATACACTTTCAATAACTACCTCTATTTGATGGGGATGGATTTTAATGCCGCCGCTATTTATCACGTTGTCAGATCTTCCTAATATTACAAAACCATCCTCTCGAAAATCTCCAATATCATTGGTCTGAAGTTGAATATTTAATTCGGGTATATGGATTTGAAGGGTTTCGTTTTGACTAATTTTTACACCTGGTAATGGGTATAATACAGCTTCATTATTTGATAAATTTTGCATGGCAATGTGACTTGCAGTTTCGGTCATTCCGTATGTTAACCAAATTTGAGGGTGATCTAATTTGGAGGTGAGTGAAGAAGAATTATTTAATGGTGCACCACCAATTAAGATATGTTTAAACTTATTGAGTTGTTTTGGAGACTTTATTAGGCTTGATTTAAATTGTGCTGGGGTGAGTGATATTGTCGTAAAATCATGCTGTTGAATTGTTCCTAGTGGGTTATTCGAAGGCTTGAAAAATTGGATCTCACATTGCCATATTAGAGCTCGAATGAGTTGCATAAAACCTCCTGTTCTTTGAACAGAAAGGCAACACATTATTTTATGTCTTGGTAAATTGAGTTTATTTTGAGTGGATATTGCACTCCATTTTAGAACTTTTCGAGTTAGGGTAATTTCCTTGGGCTTGCCTGTTGTTCCTGAAGTGTAAATCTTGAACTCATTATCTCCTTGATTCCATTTTTTTATGATTTCTTTAACGAATAATTTATCATCAAAGTCATTGGAATAATATGCACTAAAGAAGCTCATTAATTATAATTAACAAATTCAAAAATAGGATAGTTCTATGCCATAATATAATATCATGAAAGGTTTTATTTTATTTTGAGGAGGTTATGCATATGATAAAATATTAAATTCGCGTTCTATAAAACATTTTACATGAACACTATGATCAAAGTTGTTAATTTTTTTGCTTTACTATTACTCCTAGGCACATTTACTATTAATGCTCAAAATGTGACAATAAGTCCCAACCAAATTAATGAAGATGCTAATCAAACATTCCCAATTTTTAGTTATGGAGATAAAATTGTTTATGATGATGAGTTTATGCGTGTTTTCAACAAAAACAAGCAAGGAGACTCTTCTCCAACTAAACAAGAAATAGAAGAATATCTAGATTTATATGTCAAGTTTAAATTAAAAGTTGAACAGGCTTATCGATTGAAAATGGACACTTTGCCTAGTTTCATGAAAGAGCTTGCCGGTTACAGAAAACAGCTAGCCCAACCATACTTGACTGACAAAACAGTCACAGACAGATTAATCAAAGAAGCTTATGACCGAGGCCGTTACGAGGTAAACGCAAGTCATTTATTAATTAATTGCTCTTCTGATGCAAAGCCTGCCGACACACTATCAGCCTATCAAAAAATATTAGGTTTAAGAGCTAGGATAAAAAATGGTGAAAAGTTTGAGGAAATAGCAAAAGCTTATTCAGAAGATCCCTCAGCAAAAAACAACAGCGGAGTTCTTGGTTATTTTACAAGTTTTCAGATGATTTATTCGTTTGAAAATGCAGCTTTTAACACACCGGTGGGTGAGGTAAGTCTGCCAATTCGAACTAAATACGGGTATCACCTGGTTTATGTATCAGATAAACGTGAATCGATGGGAGATATGAAAGTTGCTCATATTATGATTAAATATTATAATCCTTCTCAAATTGACAGTACTAAAGAACGCATTGATGCGGTGCATAACAAATTAAAAGATGGTGGAGATTGGGCAACTTTAGTCGAGAAATTTTCTGAAGACTACAATACCAATTCTAAAGGAGGCGAATTAAGCTGGATAAACCGAACAACTCCTAATATACCTGTTGAATTTAAAGATGTTGCATACACACTTAAGAAGGATGGCGATATAAGTGATCCTATTAAGACAAGATTTGGTTGGCATATTATTAAACGAATTGAGATAAAGCCAATTGCTTCTTTTGAAGAGAGAAAAGAATTTATTCGAAGAAAGGTGGAAAGAGACAGTCGAAGCGAGTTGAATAAAGAGGTGGTTGTTGCAAGGTTAAAGCAAGAAAATAATTTTCAAGAAGTTTCAGGATTGAAAGCCGTTCGAGATTCATTTTCAGCAGACTTATTACAAGCAAGATATAAAAAACAAAAGGGCAGTGGTATAGTGTTGTGTAAAATTGGAGATCGTGATTATACGGATAGCTATTTTTTTGGATATGTTGCAACAAATCAATCAAAATCTAATAAGTCATTGACTAATGCAGTTGAGGATATTTATCAAGCTTTCGTAAAACAAATCAATTTAGATTATGAGGAAGGTTTGCTTGAGGAGAAATATGAAGCATTCAAAAATATCATGCAAGAATACAAGGACGGTATTTTATTGTTTGAACTCACGGATAAGAAAGTATGGAGTAGAGCAGTAAGAGATACTTTAGGCCTTCAAACTTTTTATGATCAGAATAAAGAGAATTATATATGGAACAAGCGAGCGGATGTAGATATTTTTAGCTGTAGTGATTCCAAAGCAAGAAAGTTAGCAATGAAATTAGCTAAGAAAGCTAAGTCAACAAAGGAAATATTGAATCGTTGTAATGCTAATAATCCAATCGCTGTGACTATTGATTCCAAAATAATAGAGAAATCAAAAGACCCGTTATTAGAAAAAATTGACTTGGAAAAGGGAGTATACAAGATAGCAGAAGAAAGCCAACAATTTAGGTTTGTAAGAATCAACGATATACTTGCTCCAACACAAAAATTATTGGATGAAAATAGAGGGGCTATCACTTCTGACTATCAAAATTATTTGGAGGCAAGTTGGATTGAAGACTTGAAAAATAAATTCCCAATTCAAGTATATGAGGATAACGTCTCAAGACTTTACAATGATTAATAGTTGAAAAAGATTTTTATCATATTAACTATCTGTTCTATTGTTTCATGTGACTCAAGTTCTTCCGGTAAAGTAATTGCAAGAGCATTTGGAAACGAGTTGTATGACACTGATATTGCAAATCTGATTTCCGATGATGCTTCATTCGAAGATAGCGTATTTCTTACCAAAGAGTTCGTTAATATTTGGGTTTCAAAACAGGTTTTATTGAATGAAGCAGAGCAAATACTAAATAGTCAGGAAAAAGATAAGTCAAAGGAATTGGAAGCATACAAGCATGATTTAATTTCATACGAACTTCTTAATAAACTTGTTAGACAAGAGATAGATACGTCATTTAGCACTCAAGAATTAGAACTCTATTATGATGAGAATAAAAATGAATTTGAATTAACTCAGAATATTATAAAACTAGTTTTTTACAAGATTCCATTAGAGTCAAAAAATCTAGATTTATTATGGTCAAGTTTTAAGGCTAATGATCAATCTATAAATCCTACATTAGTGTCTTTATCAAGTCGTGGTGGTAATTACTATGAAAATGGAAACTCATGGGTGTTTTTTGACGATATTCTTAAGGAAATACCTATCAATACATACAATCAAGAACACTACTTAAATAACCATAAGTATATTCGTATCAACGAAGGGGACTTCGTTTATTTTGTTAAAATTAATGATTTTAAAATACGAAGCATGTTGTCTCCGTTTGTTCTTGAGAGGCAAAAAATAAAGGAGATTCTTTTAATGAAACGCCAACAAGAACTTCAGAAAACCATTGAGTCCGATTTATTAGATAAAGCATACCGCAACAAAAAAATACAGCTATTTTGAAAAAAACATTATTAATATTACTTCTGATTTTTGGTTTTGAGGGTTATGCCCAAAACCAACCTGTGCTAGATGAGATAGTAGCAGTAATTGGGAATCATATAATTTTACGTTCAGACTTAGAAGCAGAATATATTCAAGCAAAAAAGGATATGTCATTTTATCCAGGTGACTTGAAGTGTGAAATTTTGAATCAATTGATTATTCAAAAATTATATCTACATAAAGGTGAACGAGATAGTATTTATTCAAGTCCTGAAATGGTAGAGTCTGAGTTGGACAGACGCGTTAAATATTATGCATCACAAATTGGTGGAGAGGCTAGACTTGCTCAGTATTTAGGAATGACAATTAATGAGTACAAGGATCGAAGAAGGCCGGAAATAGAAAATCAACAAGTTTCTCAAAAGGTGCAAAGTACTATTGTTTCAGATATAAAAGCTTCACCTACAGATGTTCGAAAGTTTTTTGCGAGTATACCCAAAGATAGTCTGCCTAAATTTGGAGAGGAACTCGAACTTGGATTGATTTCGATGAAGCCAGAGCCCAGTGATTATGCCAAAGAATATGCATTAGAGAAAATCACTAAAATTCGTCAAGATTTATTGAGGGGGCTGTATTCGTTTGATTTTGCTGCAAAAAGTAATAGTGATGATAAAACAACAGCTGTTAATGGGGGGGAGTTAGGCTATTTCTCTAGAGGTCAAATGGTTGGGGCTTTTGAACGAGTTGCTTACAAACTTAAGGGCGATTCCATATCGGAGGTCATTGAAACAAAGTATGGTTATCATATTCTTCAGCTTATTGACCGTAAAGGAGAGAAAGTGAATGCCCGACATATATTAATAAAGCCATTGATTGTGAAAAGTGATCTTTCAGCGTTACGTAATAAAATGCTAGAAATAATTTCAGGTCTTAAGTCCGATAGTTTATCTATGTGTAAGGTAGCATCAGATTTCAGTACAGACATGTATACCAAGGATAATTGTGGTTTTTATGCAGACCAAACAACAGGGTCGCAGCAAATATCAATTGAGGTACTGGATCCACTTATTGCAGCAAAAGCAAGCGTAATGAGAGAGGGTCAATATAGTAAACCTGAAAAATTTGAAGATATAGATGGTACATCAGGATATAGGTTTCTTTATTTGAGGAAAGCTATTCCCTCTCATACAGCTAACTTGAAAGATGACTACCAAAAGATTCAAGCACTTGCTCTTGAAAAGAAGAAAGAGGACACTATTAACAAATGGGTTAGTGAATATAAAAGAAATGTATATGTTAGAATAGACGAAAAATATGCTTCTTGTAAAGAGCTATCTCAATGGAAAGGACTAGCAAATTAGATGATTGATTTTAATAACGATAAAAAAGCGGCAGACACTTTAGTTCTTAAAGTGAACGAATTGAAGGAAGAGATCGGTAAGATAATTATTGGACAAGATGAAGTTGTTAATGGTCTTATAACTAGTATCTTGAGTAATGGGCATGCTTTATTAATTGGCGTTCCTGGCCTCGCAAAAACATTATTAATAAAGACTATAAGTGAGGCTTTAGATTTAAGTTTTAATCGTGTTCAGTTTACGCCGGATTTAATGCCTAGTGATATTATTGGCTCAGAAATTTTAGATGATGCGAAAAATTTCAAGTTCAACAAAGGTCCTGTGTTTGCCAATATTGTTCTTGCAGATGAAATAAATAGAACACCACCAAAAACTCAAGCAGCCCTTCTGGAGGCTATGCAAGAGAAAAACGTAACCCTGTCAGGAACAAAATACCCTTTGGGTTTACCTTTTTTTGTTTTAGCCACTCAAAATCCAATAGAACAAGAAGGAACCTATCCTTTACCTGAGGCACAACTGGATCGTTTTATGTTTAATATGATTCTTGATTATCCTTCAAAAAAGGACGAGATAAGTATTGTGAAAGCTACCACATCTGAGAAATCAGTGACTATAAATCCCGTATTGAACCAAAAAGAAATTATTGGTTTTCAAGATTTAGTTAAGCGAGTGCCTGTTTCTGATCATGTATATGATTATGCAGTTACTTTGGTTGCTAAAACTCGAGCTAAACGAGAGCTAGCTACACCATTTATAAATGATTATTTAGAATATGGTGCTGGGCCGAGAGCTTCACAATATCTTATTATTGGTGCCAAAACCAATGCCTTAATAAAAGGGAAGTATTCGCCAGATATTGAAGATGTTCAATCCGTTGCTAAAATGGTTTTAAGACATCGTATTGTCAGAAATTATAAAGCAGAGTCTCAGGGAATATCTGCCGATGAGATTATCGAAAGTATTTTTTAATATTGGTTTTTTCAATTGTAGATATTGAAACTACCGGTGGGTCACATGGTAATAGAATTACTGAAATCGCTGTAGTTAAGACTGATGGAGTTCGTATTATAGATTCCTATGAAACACTCATAAATCCCCACATTTTTATACCAAAATCAATTACTCTGTTAACTGGAATAACAAATAATATGGTAAACTCAGCTCCTGATTTTGGAGAAATATCAAGCGATTTTTTGAAGTTTCTTGAGGGATCAATATTTGTTGCTCATAATGTGAGTTTTGATTACAGTATAATTAAAAATCATTTTGAAGATTTATCAATACCCTTCAATAGTAAAAAATTATGTACAGTTAGATTATCACGCTCAATCATTCCTAATCATGCTTCATATTCACTTGGTAAATTATGCAGGGAATTGGGTATTAAAAATCATAAAAGACATCGAGCAATGGGCGACGCACAAGCAACGACTCAATTGTTTCATATGCTCTTTCAAAAAGATTTAGATTTTATAAATCATTCATTGAATCAGTTAAGCCGTGAATCCATCCTCCCTCCAAATTTACCTAAGAGTGAGTTTGAATTAATGCCAAATTCTGTTGGGGTGTATTATCTTCTTGGAGAAAAAATGGAAATTTTATATGTGGGTAAGGCGAAAGACATGAAAAAACGTATTGTTTCACATTTTACAGAGACTACTCGAAAGAAAAGTGAGCTATTGAGAAGAATACATCACGTCAGTTATGTTGAAACAGGGAATGAACTTATTGCTCTATTATTGGAAAGTGATGAAATTAAAAAACATTATCCCCCCTATAATAAGATGCAAAAACAAAAAAATAATGATTATTGTGTTTGTCATTATGAAGGTCAAGATGGTATTCTAAGGGTGGATGTTTTTTTGAAAAAATATGAGAAAAATACAGTTAAGCGTTTTAGTTCAATGACCATGGCAAAAGATTATTTGTATATGTTGGTGGAGAAGAACAAATTATGCCCAAAGTATGCAGGATTAGAACGAACAAAGGAAGGATGTTATTTGGGATCAATTTGTGATTTATGTTCCAATGAAATTACAATTGAAGATTATAATAAACTAGTATTGAATTCTTGGGAAAACAAAGAATTGAATAAATGGATTATTGGTCCTGGTAGGACAATCGATGAAAAAGGAGTAGTTGCTTTAAAAGATGGCAAATATTACGGATTTGGTTTTGTAGGTACAGACCAAGAAATTAATGAAAAAGAACTAGACAATTGCATTGTAAAATATAAAACAAATTCTGATATACGAAGAATCATTGATGGTTTTTTGAGTATGCCTATACCACGAGCATATCAGCTTGTTACAGAATAGATTAAATGGCCATAA
This sequence comes from uncultured Bacteroidota bacterium, assembly GCA_913043145.1. Lineage (GTDB taxonomy): Bacteria > Bacteroidota > Bacteroidia > NS11-12g > UBA9320 > UBA9320. Next base: position 19,518 of record CAJWLP010000014.1, on the reverse strand, counting down.
GGCTACATCCTCTGATATCTGACTGGTCTAATCTACCAGTCACTTCAAAACGTCCATCCTCAAAGACCTTACCCAAGTCGTCAGTAGCAATAAAACAACAACTATTAATATTTGCTAAATCAATAATATTTAAGGCAGCAGTATGGCCCTTGACCATATCTTTACTTAATGGGTCATTATCTGGTCTTGGAAGAATTTTCATCCAAGGAGGACATTTGTAAATACAATCTTTATCAGAATATGCTTGACTTAATAACTCTGTCATTCCGTATTCAGATATGATAGTAGAGGTTTTGAAAGAGTTTTGAAGTTGTTCGTAAAGTTCAGATTTGGTTATTTCTTTTTTTCGACCCTTCATTCCACCTGTTTCAATGATTATTAAATCCTCTAAATCAAGCGGATATTCTTGAGCAAAATCTAAAAGTGCAAAGCTCACACCAAATAGGAGCTTTTTCTTCTTAGATTCATGAAGTCTAACACATAATTTTTCAAAGTCATACAAAAAGAAATTCATGGATTGCTGATTCTCTTCCATCAAAAATTTCACCATAGAAACCAAAGAAGAATTTTTTCTTTCAAGGTAGTTAGGCAACAAACCAAAGACTTCATAGTCCGATAAAGAACCAATTTTTTGTTCAATTATTTTTAGACAATTCTGATGATAATCATTGATATTCTTAATGAAATGTCTAGAGGGTATCGTGCCAGTAGTCGTACTGCTTTCAAAAATATGACTGGTTTCAAATTTTCCAGTTTTTACATCATGAGTTTTAAATAGTGAAATCGGAAGGAATGGGATTTCACTGTAATGAGATATTGATTCAGTTGATTTACCAATTAAATCTAAATATTTAGCGTAGATCTTATTGTTTTTTGCCTGATATTGAAATATATTCAAAGCAAGAGCGTTAAAATTGCATTCATTAACGGACCAAACATCATCCATGTCGTTCAACAACATCATTACTTCAAAAGTAATATCTCTATTTGTCATTTTGGTTAGCTCCTGTGCCCCTGATGATAATCAATTTACAATTGAGCCTAAAATAGAGCTAGAGTCTGTGATTCAGCACAAAGATATATTGGGAAAAGATAGCGTAATACAGCTTAATATTAATTATTCTGATGCAGACGGAGATATAGGGCTATCAGATTCAGATACGTTTCCCCCATTTAATTTTTCTAGTGAATTCTATCATAATTTGCCTATCAAATTTCTAGTAAAGGATTCTTCAGGGGATTTTAATGAATTAATTAATCCATCCACAAATGAATTTTATGGCAATCAACATGAACGAATACCAAATTTAACACCACCAGGTAAATATAAATCAATATCGGGTGTTCTATCTGTTAATCTGGCTTCAAATCCGTTGTTAACTGAACCTCAATCTGTGCAGTTAGAAATTTCATTAATGGATAGAGCATTGAATATGAGCAATACAGTGTACACTGAAGTATTAAATTTGACCCATTAGTAATAACATTATAATGAATTCTACTTTTCAAAAAACTATTAAAGCCTCTTGTGGGCGGTAAAATTTTATATGTTTGCACTTCTTAAATCAATTGAACAGAAAAGTAGTACAGTTTTGGCATTAATATTTAATAACATGAAGTTATATTCCAAATTAGTATTTTTAGTTCTATTTATATTTTTAGGATTTCAAAGTATTGCTCAAAAATTTGCTTATGTAGACTCTGAGTATATCCTATCACAAATACCGAAATATAAATCTGCTCAACTTCAACTAAATGAGTTAACTGCCCAATGGCAGCAGGAGGTAGATAAGAAATTTCTAGAAATTGATAATTTGCGTAAAGCATTCAAGGTTGAAAAGGTGCTTCTTACAAAAGATATGCAGATGGCTAGGGAGAAAGAAATAAATACCAAGGAAGATGAAGCAAAGAAATTTCAGTTGGAGAAATTTGGTTCTGATGGGGAGTTATTTCAAAAGAAGTATGAATTGATAAGACCAATACAAGATAAGTTGTATACCGCAATTAATAAAGTTGCTAAAAATAATGGATTAGACTTTATATTTGACAAAAGTGGTGATTTACTTATGCTTGTGTCTAATTCAAAATATGATCGCAGTGATGAGGTGTTAGAGGAATTAGGTGTAGTTTCAACTTCATCAGAAAAGGGAAGTAATTTACCCCCACAATAAATAAGAATAAACAAAACAATAAAAACCATAACATGAAGAAAATATTTTCAATTTTGATGATTTTATGTGCCACCGTAATTTCACAAGCACAAACTAAGGTAGCCCATATTAATAGTACTGAACTAATTGAGTCAATGCCTGAAGCTGACACTATCTCAATGAAGTTAGAAAAGGTTAGGCAAACATGGGAAGCATTACTTGCTGAAAAACAAAAAGAAACCCAAACTAAATACCAGGCACTTATGGAAATAATTGATGATGAATCTGTACCAACAAGTGTGAAAGAGGTAAAGACGCAAGAAATTGAAAATTTACAGAAGCAGTACCAAGAAATGCAAAAAACCGGTTCAGATGCAATGCAAAAAGAGCAAGAGTCTCTTCTTACACCATTGTATGCGCGTGTCAAAGAAACCATAGCGGCCGTAGCAAAATCAAATGGTTATGCATATGTTATGGATAGCTCAGAGGGTGGTGGTATGATTTACAGCGACCCTTCTTATGATTTAATGCCACTTGTTAAGGCTAAGCTTGGGCTTAAATAAAAATACGATTAAAGGCCAATCAAGTAGACCAATTGGTGTTTTTGATTCAGGCTTGGGTGGGTTATCCATTCTAAAAGCTTTAAAAGAGAAGCTTCCAAACGAAAGGTTTGTCTATTATGGTGATACGGCTCATCTGCCTTATGGCGATAAAAGCGAAAATACACTTAAAGAGTATGTATCGTCTATTATTTCATTTTTAGATTCTCAAGATTGTAAACTTATTGTTGTAGCATGTAATAGTGCGGCAACGGTTATTCATAAAATTGAATATTTACCCTATAAAGAGAATCAAATTATTGAAGTAATTAGCCCAATTGTTCAACTCGTTGCTGAGCAAAAAAAATATCAAAAAATTGGAGTTATTGGAACTAGAAAAACCATTGGTTCTGGGCTGTTTGATCAGAAACTGAGTCAGTTAAATTCAACGTTAGAAATCTTTACTAGAGCCACACCGCTATTAGCTCCAATGATTGAAGATGGATTTGTTGAAGATGATGTTTTGTTACCAATATTCAGAAGATATTTTAAAGGGTTTGAAAATTGCGAACTATTAATTCCAGCTTGTACCCATTATCCCATTATTTACAAACAAATCGAAAAGTATTTTAATAATGGATTGAAAGTTCTGCATACGCCAAAAATTATTGCTGAGAAGGTTGATCAAGTTTTGGCTAGTCAAAAACTGATTAACCCAGAAAAAAATTACAAAGTAGACTCCTTTTATTTGTCTGACATTACAGATAATTTTTTAAGGGAAGCTGAGTTATTTCTCGGAAGTGATGTGGAATTCAGTCTAGTTTCATTATGAGAGAACGGTCTGATCATATGATTTTAGTCATTGATGAAGTACATAAGGTTTTTTTTGAAAAACTTGAAGGATCAACTATAAATTATTATCCCAATATTACTGTTGAAGAACTCCCAGGTGTTCTAGCCGATGTTACAATTTTGGTCTTAAGAAGTAAGTTGAAGTTGAATAAAAGATGGATAGATCTTGCTCCCAAATTGCAGGTGATAGGTAGGCTAGGATCGGGTATGGATAATATAGATGTGGATTATGCCAAGCAAAAAGGAATAACTTGCTTGAATGCTCCTGAGGGAAATAAAAATGCTGTTGCAGAGCAAACCATTGGTGTGCTTCTTAGTTTGCTCACTAATATAGTTAAATCAAATAATGAGATTACTCAGGGTAATTGGCTTAGAAAGGAAAATCAGGGATTAGAACTAAAAAACCTAACAGTTGGAATAATTGGTTATGGGAATGTGGGCAAGGAGCTTGCTAATAAATTACGAGTTTTTGGGTGTGATTTAATTGCTTATGACAAGTATTTAAAAAACTTTGGTAATGATTTTGTGCGAGAAGTCATGTTGGAGGAATTGCAACAAAAATCAGACGTAATTACTCTTCATGTTCCATTGAATGAGTCTTCGAAAAATATGGTTAATCAGGACTTTATAGACAGTGTTCCGAAACCATTTTATCTATTGAATTTTTCCAGAGGACAGGTGGTCAATATTTCAGATTTAATATCGAATTTAAAAGGGGGTAAAATTTTGGGTGCTGGGCTTGATGTTTTGCCTAACGAAAATTTGAGTTCTTACAATGAAAAAGAGAAAACAGAATTAGAATTACTTAATCAGAACAATAAAGTGATATTAACTCCGCATACAGGTGGTTTGACCAAAGTCTCCTTTAAACTTCTTGCTGAGGTCCTAGCAAAAAAGATATCTGCTTACATATAGAGGGTAGTTGTTTGGTCTCAGTCTTAATTAAATTTTATTTGAATAATAAGTTTTTTATGGCGAAATTCGTAGTCCTAAAAAGGCTTTAAAAAGTAATATAATATGAAGAAAATACTTGTACTCTTATTATCCTGTTTTCTGATGACTCCAGCCTTGGCTCAGTCAAATTTCGGTAAGCTCCAAGGTAAGATAAATGATTCTAAAACTAAAGTGCCTATAGCATATGCTACAATCATTTTAGAGAAAGATGGGATTAGAAAAGGAGGTGCATATACAGATGAAGGTGGTAAGTATGTAATCAACGCACTAGATCCTGGGAGCTACACAGTTACTGTTAAGTATTTGGATTACAAAGACAAAAAGGTTACAGACATTGATATTTTTGCAAATGGTACCAAATATTTGAATATTGAAATGTCTCAAGTTTCTGCCGAAGATGGAGGAGGAGAGGTTCTCGGACCTGTTGTTATTCGTGCTGGAAAACCAATGATTGAGAAGGATAATAATTCCAAAACAATTGGGTCAAAGGATATTGCTAAATTACCCACACGAAGCTTGAATGCTATTGCGGGTACTACTTCAGGAGCTAATCAGACTAGTGGGGGTGGAATATCATTTTTAGGAAGTAGGACAGATGCGACAGCTTATTTTGTAGATGGTGTTAGAGTTCTAGGAAGTAGTAGTGTGCCTCAATCTGCTCAAGGACAAATAGAAATTATCCAGTCTGGTGTGCCTGCACAATATGGTGACTTTACGGGTGGTGCAATTGTTATTACCACAAAAGGTCCTTCTCGATTTGTGAATCGAAGTTTTGAGATGATATCTTCTACACTCCTTGATCCATATAGTTTTAATCAGGCAGAATTTTCTGCAGTAGGACCACTTTGGGTAAAGAATAAGGGTGGTGGTAAAAAAGAGTATGTTGCTTTGGGCTATCAAATGGCAGCTAATTTTAATTATACGATGGATGCAAGTCCAGGATTTGGTGGGTTTTACAGTGTTAAGGATGATGTACTAGCAGATTTAGAACAGAATCCAATTATAGAAAACCCCAACGGTCCTCTAAATGTGTATAGGTCTCTTCTCTTGACTGAGGATGATTTGGAGATTAACAAAGCAAGAAAAAATGTAGGAAGATACACAGGTAATTTCCAAGGTAAATTAGAATATCAACCTAATAAAAATTCAACACTTACGTTGTTTGGTTCATTTAATCAAAGTCAAGGTAACAACTTTAGCTATGATCAAAGTTTAATGAATTACAACAGGTATAGTAATTCTACCAACCAAACATTACGTACCTATGTAAAATTCACGCAAAGACTAGGATCTACAAGTGAGGAAGATAAAGAAAAAAAGAAATCACTTTTCTCTGATGCATTTTATAATATCAGGTTGGATTATCAAAGTACGTGGCAAGAAAATCAAAATCTAAATCACGGTACGAATTTCTTTGATTATGGTTATATCGGTAAATTTACGGAGTACAGAAAGCCTTTTTATCAGTTTCAAAGAACACCTACCTTACACATCGATCAAAATGGCGATACGTCTACGCGTCAGAATTATTTTGACTTAATTGGAAGTTTCAACACGGAAATAACATTTGATCCGAGTGATAAAAATCAAATTCGAGCAAATTATACAAGTCAACTGTTTAATGAGGCTGAGGCCTCGGGCAATTCGTTTGCTTCGACCAATCAAATTCAGCAAGGTCTTGGTCTGTTGAATGGTTTTTCTCCCGGATATTCTTATTCTTTATGGGCAAATCCTGGATTAGGGAATAATGGATATTCAAAATCACAATTTGAACGTATAGCTGCATATGCACAAGGTGAGGCTATTCTCAATTTAGAAAATACGCATGACCTTCAGTTTGGTATATACTATGAGCAGACTTTATTTAGTAGTTGGTCTTTAGGGGCGGGGAATTTATGGACCTTAATGCCATTGTTAGCAAATAGCCATATTTCAAACCTAGATCAGGTTACAGAAAATGGTTATGTTATTGGAGGAATTCACACCTATGATGAGAATGGGTTATTTACTGACACAGTAAATTACAATATTCGAATAGACAAAGACCAACAAAAAACTTTTGATAAGAATTTAAGAGCTAAATTAATTGCTAATGGAGCAAAAGATGTTTATGGTAATCCTTACACTGAGTCTTCATATATTGACATTAATAGTCTAAGTCCTAGCACATTCAGCCTGGACATGTTCAGTGCAGGAGATCTATGGAATAATGGAAATTCATTTGTAGGATACTTTGGTTACGATTATTTAGGTAATAGAACTCGTAAAGCGTTTTCATTTACTGACTTTACAAACGATGATGCAACAAAAGGTATCGGATCTTTTTCTCCAATAACAAACGCTATTTGGTTACAAGATAAATTTCAGTTCAAGGATCTCGTTCTTCGTTTGGGTGTTCGGATTGAACGCTACGATGGAAACCAGCTTGGTTTAAAAGATCAGTATTCTCTTTTCCCAACATACAGTGCTGGGGAAATCGCTAGTATAGAATCTGGTGAGAGAGGTAGCAACTTACTTGCAAATTATACCATCCCACAAACCATTGGCGATGATTATGTTGTTTATGTAAATGACATCGAAAGTCCAAGTGAAATTATAGGTTTTAGAAATGGCAATAAGTGGTATGATGATCAAGGGGGTGAGTTATCAAGCCCAGATCAACTTGCACAGGCTACTAAGAGTGGTAGGATTCAACCATTTCTTCAATCTACGGAAGAGGATTTAGTTCTTGAAGCTTTCCAGGATTACTCGCCATCAATTAACGTGTTACCCCGTGTAATGTTTTCATTCCCAATTAATTCTGAAGCATTATTCTTTGCTAGTTATGATAAATTAGCTCAACGACCACAAAACGGAGCAATTTTCGCACCTATTAACAGATATGATTACCTTGAAGAAAATCAAGGTGGTACCTTGCCAAATGCAAACCTTCAACCTCGTGTAACAACAAGTTACGAATTAGGATTCAAGCAGACACTTACACAAAATTCGGCTTTGAGTTTAATAGCGGCATATCGATCAACTAAGGGAGATTTTGCTCTCGTTCAAATTACACAAGCCTATCCAATTACATACAGTAGTTATCAAAATTTAGACTTTGAAACAATTAAAAACTTTAGAGCTGAGTATGAATTAAGAGGTCAAGGTAGAACATCTCTTGGTTTAAACTATTCGCTTTTATTTGCTGACGGTACGGGGTCAAACATCAATTCAGCTGCTGCACTTATCCAAGCGGGTCAGCCAAATTTAAGATCACTCTATCCAACTCAGCGTGACATTAGGCACCAGATATCTGCAGTTTTGGATTACCGTTTTAAAGGAGGCAATGATTACACTGGTCCTATTTGGTTTGATAAACGTGTTCTTCAAAATTTTGGAGCAAACTTTATCATTTCTGCTAAGTCCGGTGAGCCTTATTCTGCATACATTAATCCAATTGCAAGTGCTGCTTCTGGATCTGCACAAAGACAATCACTGGACGGTAACCCATTTGGTTCCCGATTGCCATGGCAATTTAAAGTTGATGCAAATTTCTCTAAGAATTTTGATGTCAAAAAGAAAAATCCAAAAGATAATTTCAGAAGACAATCCATGCAAATACAAGCATTTCTATGGGTTCAAAATCTATTTAATGCTAGGAATATTCAACGAGTTTATGGATTTACGGGTCTTGCGAATAGCGATGGTTGGTTGAGCTCGCCGCAAGGTATTCAAGAAGCTAATAATGCAGTAAATACTCAATCATATATGGCTTTGTACAACGCTAAAGTAGAGAGTCCTTATTTCTATGAAACTCCAAGATTAGTTAGGTTAGGCCTAAGAGTGTACTTCTAATTAATTTTAATAATAAAGAATGAAATCAATGAAGAAATCAATGAGAACAATGAGAAAATTCATATTGGCACTAACGGTAATTTATTCCGTAAACGTCCATGCTAAGGAAAATATTGATGTAGAAGAACCAAAGACAACTAGAACTCATAGCTCTGGAATGCAGATGAAATTTGGCTCAGACTGTGATCCCGCTACTCAAAGTGCAGATCTAGATGTCAACAACGTTCGGACTAAAATTTTGAATGGTGGAGACATGTGGTGGGATTTGAATGCTGCTCGATACGAGATACCTAAATTGGTAGATGTAAATGCTGTAAGAAAGAACAGTCTTTTTTCTGGGGCAATATGGATTGGAGGATTAGACCAAGCAGAAAATTTAAGATTAGCTGCTATGACATATCGTCAACGTGGATCTGATTTTTGGCCTGGACCACTCGATCAAGCTACTGGTAACACCTCCAAAGCACAATGTGATGAGTGGGATAGAATATATAAAGTAGATGGTAAAAATATTATTGACCATGCAAACAACTTCACTGGAGTTGTTAATGAACAGATAGAAGAATGGCCAGGAGAGTATGCTCCTTATTATGATGGCGATGGCGATGGGACTTACAATCCTCAAAACGGATTAGATTATCCAGTACTACAGAACCAATGTAGGGGCCAAAAAATAGATAACGAAGCAGAGGATCAACCTGATCAAATGCTATGGTGGATATATAACGATAAAGGAAATATTCATACTGAAACCCAAGGTGACCCAATTGGTGTAGAAATGCAAACTACGGCATTTGCCTTTGCTACCAATGATGAAATCAATGATATGACTTTCTATACTACATTGATAACTAATAGGGGTGCTACAGAGTTAAATAATACTTATTTTGGTCAATGGGTCGATGCAGATTTAGGAAACTATGCAGACGATTATGTTGGATGTGATGTTGGGCTTTCTCTAGGTTTTTGTTACAATGGTGATGATAACGATGAGGGAGTATTAGGATATGGACTAAATCCTCCATCTGTTGGGGTAGATTTCTTCGAAGGTCCAAAAATCAAACAAATTGGTCCTGGAGGTGTCGAAGAAGAGGTTGAACTAGGAATGAGCAAGTTTGTTTACTACAATAACACACAAGATAACATTAATGGTAACCCTTTTATTGCAACGGACTTTTATAATTATTTAAGGGGTAAATGGCGTACTGGAACGGATATTCAGTTTGGAGGAAATGGAATTACTGGAACAGATGGAACAAAAGCAGATTGGATGTTTCCATTTGATACAGATACTACTCACCCCGGTCAGAACTGGAATGAAAATTCAGCAGGCAATCAACCTGCAGATAGACGTTTTATTCAGTCTTCTGGGCCCTTTGTATTGGAACCAGGTGCTGTTCAAAAACTAACAGTCGGCGTAGTATGGGCAAGAGCACCTTTTGGTGGTGCTACCGGTTCACTAGAGTTATTAAAATTAGCGAGTAGTCGAGCACAAGAGTTATTCAACTCATGCTTTGATTTAGTCGATGGCCCTGATGCTCCAGAAGTAGAGGTTCATGAGCAAGATCAGCAGATTGTATTGTCACTAGGTTTGACAAATACGGAACGTGTAGAAAAATATAAAGACACCCTTTTGGATGGTGCCAATAGAGAAGAATATTTTGGTTTCCAAGGCTATCGCGTTTTTCAATTAAAAGATGGCGGAGTTAGTTTATCAGAATTAGACGATTTGAGTAAGGCAAGAGAAATCTTCCAGTGCGATTTAGAAGATGAGTTTGATGTATTAATTAACCAAGAGTTTCAGTTTGATGTGGGAGCACCAATACCTGTTTTAAAAGTAAGGGGTGATAACAAAGGTCTAACCCATACTATTCGTATTACTGAAGATGAGTTTGCTACTGGATCCAATAAGACGTTGGTGAATTTCCAAACTTATTACTACATCGTCCTTTCATACGCTGCTGGTGAGAGTAATACCCGACCATACCTACCTGGTAGAAAAATTAAAAAGTTCAGTGCATCACCACATAAGTTAGAACCTAAATTTGGAGGTTCAAGTGTACCCTCTTTTTATGGTGATGGTCCAGAATTGCAACGTCTTTCAGGAAAAGGAAATGGCATGAATGAGTTGGAATTAAAACCGGAGGTTATAGATGATATTCTTACAAATAATAGTGTTGCAAATCCAATTTACGAGAACGGAATGGGACCAGTTGATATTAAAGTGATTGATCCTTTGAAAATACCATTAGGCGAATTTGAGTTATCTCTTGTACCAAAAGGAGTTACTCAGAATGCAGGAAATAATGAAGATAGCCTTTGGGCAGATAGTACGGCTTGGATTTTAACTAATCTAACAACAGGTGAATCGGTAACTTCAGATACTAGTTTAGCATATGAGAATGAGCAAATTATTTTAGCTTCAACTACAGGAAAAAGCATCTTGGATTGGGGTATGGCTGTAACAATAAGTCAAATTGCTGCTCCAGGAGTAGATCCAGTTCGAAATTTAGATAACGGATTCGTAGATTGGTCAGTTACTTTTTCTGATCCGAGTAATGAATGGTTATCTGCTGTTAGTGATAACGATGCTGGTAATGCCAACCAATTAGGAATGTTTGACTGGATACGTTCAGGAGTTAATGGTAAATTAGAAGGTTATAATGATCCATCATTCCATGATTATGCATCCAGTGGTAATGCACTAGATCCAGATGCCAAATATGAGTCCATCTGGGAGGGGCGTATTGCTCCCAATAGATTGGTTTCAAATACACTAGCAGCAGCTACTCCAGGTCGTCCTGCGACTGCAGTTCAAGCTATGACTTTTGGTTATCAAGCGATGCAGGGTATTGGACTTGATAAATTAAGTAGTGTGGATATTGTTCTAACGCCAGATGAATCCAAATGGAGTGAATGTGTGATGTTAGAACTTGGAGAAGATCAAGGTCTTAATCAAGACCAAACTGAGAAGTTTTCCATGCGAACGGGTACACTTTCTTATAAGGGGTCAAACCTTAAACCAGGAAAAACAATCTTCCCTGGCTATGCTATTAACGTGAATACAGGTGAACGATTGAATATTATTATAGGAGAGGATTCTTATCAACGAAGTGAAAATGGAAGAGATATGAAGTGGAACCCAACTGATAGGAACAGACTAGTAAACGGAACGTATGCCTCTTTTGGAGGACGACATTTCATTTACGTAATGGGTTCTCACAAAGGTATTGCTACTGCTATTCATCCTAAACTTCCTATCTATGATAAGGGTGAAGAGTATTACAGCATGTTGTCATCGATGACTGTTGCTAATAGAACATCTACTCTTACTAAAATTTTCCAAAATTGTGATTGGGTAATTCCAGCTTTAATGGCACCTGGAAAGTCATTAATCGAAAATGAGGATGGAATACCCACACCACCAAATGAAGTAAAAATCAGATTACGTGTGGGGATGCCTTATGGTGTTACACCCGAAACTTCAGATGTAAATGAAGGACGTCCTAAGTACAATTTTAGTACTGAGGACATTTATAATGACATTAACAAGGAAAATGGTCGTGCAGCTTTAGACATGGCCAACATTGTACCTAATCCGTATTATGCATTCTCCGGATATGAAGGAAGTGCAATTGATAATAGGGTTAAGCTTACTAATTTACCAGTTAAATGTGAGATATCGATTTACACATTGGATGGTGCTTTAGTTAGAAGGATAAAGAAAGATGATATAACTACTGAAGCTGATTGGAACCTTAAGAATAATGCGAACGTTCCTGTTGCCAGTGGATTATATATTATTCATATTGATGCTGGAGATTTAGGAGAGAAAATTTTGAAGTGGATGGGAGTAATGAGAGAGTTAGATTTAGATTCTTTCTAGGACCAATAAATTAGAAAACAAATTAATGAAAAAAACAATCATATTAGCAATCATTTTATCTGCTTCGACAGCTATTTTGGCAGGAAATCCAGATAGAATTGGACAAGCAGGAGCTACTCAATTAAATATCAATGGTTGGGGTAGAAGCTCTGGTTGGGGTTGGGCCTCAGTAAGTAGCGTCAAGGGATTGGAATCGATTTACAATAATATTGGTGGGCTAGCTCATACGGATAATACTGAGATCATATTTTCTAGAACATCTTGGTTAATGGGTAGCGATATAAGTATCAACACATTTGGATTTGCTCAAAACATTGGAGGATCTAGTGGTCTTGGAGTAAGTATTATGAGTTATGATATGGGTGAAATACCAATTACTACATATGAGCAACCAGATGGAGGAATTGGAACTTATAAACCAAGATTTACCAACATTACGGCTGCTTATTCTAAGCGTTTTACTCAAGAAATATCTGGTGGTATTGGAGCTAAAGTTTTTTCAGAATCAATTACCAATGCTAAAGCACAGGGTATTGCACTTGATGCGGGTATTCAATACATTACAACGCTTCGAAAAGCTGACAAAATGAAGAAAAACGATGTAAAATTTGGAGTTTCACTGAAAAATATTGGGCCTGATGCTCGCTATGCTGGTGATGGATTGTCTACAAAATTACAGAACCCTACTAAGGGTGTAGAATATACTGTTAATCAGAGGGCTGCAAAGTTTAATTTGCCTACATTAATGAATATTAGTGCCTCTTATGATTTGAGATTAGACAACAATGACGAGACTTATTTTCATCGATTTACACCTGCATTTACATTCACCAACAATGCATTTGCAAATAACCAATTTACACTAGGTGCTGAGTATGCTTACAAGAGTATGTTTCAGATTAGAGCAGGATATGCTTATGAAGATGGCATAACAAGCTACGAAACTAGAGTAAATGCATTCACAGGAGTTGTGGGAGGTTTTACTTTTGAAGTTCCCATTAAAAAAGGGTCTGCCAATACTTTTGGATTAGATTATTCATACAGACATTCAAACCCATTTGGAGGTTCGCATTCTTTTGGAGTTCGTTTGAGTTTAGGAGAATAATCCGATAATTTACTAAAATTTAACCTTATGTCCCCGCACATTGTTGCGGGGCTTACTTTTTATAAAAACATGTCAATAAATTACGTTTCACAAGAAGGATATGATTCACTCAAAGAGCAAATTGCTCACTTAGAAAAAGTTGAGCGAAAGAAAATAAGTAATCAAATTGCAGAAGCACGTGATAAAGGTGATTTATCGGAAAATGCAGAATATGATGCGGCTAAAGAAGCCCAAGGGCTTTTAGAAATGAAGATTTCGAAGTTGAAGAATACAATGGCCAATTCTCGAGTTATTGATCCCAAAGATTTAGATTTGAGTAAGGTGAATATTCAAACTAAGGTTAGATTAATGAATATGAAATTTAATAAGGAGGTGACTTATTATATTGTAGCTGAAAGTGAATCTAACCTAAAAGAACATAAAATTTCAGTGAAATCTCCAATTGGCGAAGGCTTAATGGGTCGAAAAGTAGGTGATGTTGTAGATATTCAAGTTCCTGCTGGTGTGATCCAATTTGAGATTTTAGAAGTTAGTTTGTAATGACCATTTTTGAAAAAATTGTAGCTGGAGAACTCCCATCCTACAAAGTGGCCGAAACTGAAAACTGTCTAGCATTTTTAGATGCTTTTCCACTTAAAGAGGGCCATTTGCTTGTGATACCCAAACTTCCAACGGATTATATTTTTGATCTAAATGATTATGATTACTCAGAACTTTATCTATTTGCTAAAAAAGTAGCTAAAGCTATGAAATCTGTTTTGCCTTGCAATCGAATTGGGGTAGCAGTGATCGGTTTAGAAGTTCCTCATGCTCATATTCACTTAGTTCCAATCGATTCTGTTGGAGATATTGATTTTTCTCAACCTAAGATTGAAGTAAAAGCAAATCGAATGAATGAAATAGCTACTTCAATTGCTAAAGCTTTTCAAGAATTAGATTGATGCTTATTTAATCTTGTCCGGATTTTTTGAAACGAAGCTGCTCCAACTGTTAAAATGCTCATTTTTGTTTTCTTGTCCAGGTTTGTATGAGAAATAGTGACATATAGCGATTGCTAGTGCGTCTGTAGCATCAAATTTCGAATGAAGTGTTTCTAGATTTAATAATGACTTGACCATAGCTGCTACTTGCTCTTTGGATGCAGTTCCTCTGCCAGTAACACTTTGTTTTACTCTTCTTGGAGCATATTCAAAAATGGGTATATTTCGATTTAAAGCCGCTGCCATACTTACACCTTGTGCTCGTCCAAGTTTTAACATGCTTTGAGCATTTTTTCCATAAAATGGGGCTTCGATAGCAAATTCATCTGGCAGGTAAGTATCAATGAGTTTGGAGCATTTATCAAATATGGATTGGAGTTTCATTGCATGGTTAATTTCAGATCTTAAATCAAAAATCCCCATACTAATATAGTTTAGCTGATTTTTTTTAATTCCGATGACTCCATATCCAGCGATATTAGTTCCAGGGTCAATGCCTAAGATTATTTTATCGTAAGTATTATCTTTCGCCACGATTACATACAAAGTTAACCCTAACACAATTAAAGATTATTAACACATCATTAAAAAATGAAAGTTAACCAATACACCAATATATATACTGTGTTAAAGTGGTTTTTTAGTATTTTATCGTGTCTGTTTTTTTATCAATCAATTAACGAATTAGACTGGGATAGTCACTTTATTCCTTTATTTAAATCTGCCTTTGAAACCTATCCATTTCATTTTATTCTTGTGTTTTTGATGGTTATTGTCAATTGGAATTTCGAGGCATTGAAATTTAAAATACTCTTAAAATCTAAAAGCATATCCAGAACTCGAATATTTTTTACGGTACTTGGAGGTATGGCAATAAGTAATTTTACTCCAGCAAGATCTGGTGAATATATAGGCCGAAGCCTTCTATTAAGAGGTGTTCACCCTATTCGGGTGACTATTGCGACAGTAGCAGGTAATTTAGCACAAGTCTTAATGACCTATAGCATTGGGATTTTGAGTATTTTCGTAGTTTATGTATTTTTTGATTTTTATGATCAATGGGCTGATCAGACTTCTTACATTTTAGCAATTATATTGTGTTTATTTCTCTCACTGTTCATATTACTATCTAAGAGAATAATTAAGAAGTTGAGTATAATTTTGCCATCTAAGATTAGTTCATTTTTTAAGCTAGTTCAGCATTATAATTTTTCTGTATATGGACGGGTAGTTATCCTTTCTTTTTTTCGATATTGTGTTTTTTCTGCTCAACTATTTATCTTGTTGCAATTATTTTCCAACTTTTCGTTGCCCCATAATTTAATCTGTTTAGTGCCTGTAGCTTTTTTGCTTCAAAGTATAGTACCTATACCAGCTATATCAGATATTGGTGTCAGAGTAGGTGTTTGCGGGTTGCTATTTGGAGATTACATATCTAATATATCTTTAGTTCAATCTGTAACATGTTTGTGGGCTATTAATTTAATTTTACCGGGAGTAATTGGGGCAATCTTTTTACTGTTATCTAATTTTATGAGAGAATGATTATTGGATATCTTACATTAATTTTTTTCTCGGCAATTTTTTATTTCTTCCTACTTAAAAAGTATGGAATTTTGTGGAAGTTCCTCCCAAGTCATCAAGAGATTGGCAAGTTTGAACAATCCAATTATTCTGTTTCTATTTTAATACCATTTAGAAATGAAAGTAAGGTATTGCCACGATTAATTGATTCGTTAAACTTACTTGACGTAAATCAAATTCATGTTGAAGTCATTTTCATCAATGATCATTCAACGGATTTGAGTTGTGATTTATTGCATAAGTGTAACTTGCCATATAAGATATTTCATCTCGATAAAAAAAATGGTAAAAAGTCTGCAATTGAGATGGGTTGGAACGTTGCAAAAGGAGACTTTATTTTTCAAACAGATGCAGATTGTACATTACCAAAAAAATGGTTGCAATCTATGTTAAGGTCCTTTGATAAGTCAGAGGTGATTTTTGTAAGTGGTCCTGTTGTGTTTAATAATTCAAAGAATTTTTGGCAAAAATTGGTTGCACTCGATTTTATGTCATTGATAGCAATAGGAGCAGCTCATATAAGATGGAACAAACCATTGATGTGCAATGGTGCGAATATGGCTTATAGACGGAGTCTGATAACGAATGCAGATATTCATATTGAACAAGCAAGTGGGGATGATGTTTTTCTTCTACAAAGTGCGAACAGACTCCATAAAAATGGTATTCAATTTTGTAAGAATAAACATGTTATAGTAAAGACGGAAGGGCCCAAAAGTCTAAATTCCTTTTGGAATCAACGTTTACGTTGGGCAAGTAAAAATAGCGATTATGATTCTAGTTTTAACACATTTCTTATGATTGGTATTTGGTTATTCAATTTTCTAATCTTGGGGTCATTGCTTTCTTTCTCAAAATTGGGTGTATTAGCTGCCTTTTTTTTGATACTTATGAAAACAATATCAGAGTTAAGTTTTTATTCTAAATATGAGCATTTTATGAAAGTGAATAATGGTTATTGGCTGATTTTATTGGGGCAGCTATTCCATGTGGTATATATGGCTATACTGCCGCCCTTATCTCAAGTTTTAAGTTATAAATGGAAAGCGAGAGTTATCAAATGATAGAATTACCTGATTTAGAGATGGAAATATTACGTGCCTGTTTATTTCCAGAGACATTCGATACCCTTGTATATGAATGTAAATTGGAAACAAAGCAAAGTGTAATAGCTGATGCCATTAAGAATCTAATCCATTACAAGTTATTGATTGCAACTAACATTGATGTCAGCCTCTCGTGGATTTATGATAGTGATAAAATGAAAGATAGTTCATTCAAAGCTACGGCCAAAGGAGTAGAATGGATGGAACTAAATCCCCCGGATTAATTTTTTTTAAACCCTAATCTTTTCCCTGTGGCAAATCCCCTTGGGTTGTTAAAATAATCTTTCTCTTGAACAGTTATTTCTTTCATGTTATCCATAGGAGGGATGTAAAGGTCAAAATCTAGAGCATACAACATGGTCTGTTCAATGACTTTAATAACGGATTCATTATTAATTTTTTGTTTACTAAAATCTTTGAATAGGAAATCTAATTGGCGTTGACCATCGACATAAAAATTGCCTTCACAGTTGATAAATATTCGAGCTAGAAGATAGCCAATGTCAGCCAATCGTTGGTATTTTAAGGAATCAGATAAAAAATTATAGGCTTGAATCATACCACAATATCCCCGATCTTGAACCTCGTTAACATAGGATGTTTTACTTATCTCATGTTCTGGAGGAAAAGAAAACACATTAGTGTGCATAATGAACGCAATTGTATCGCCGCTAAATTTCAAATGAAATTCAAATTCTCCAATTTCGGTAAGTTCCACTTCCAAGCTTTCATCTTTTGAAACAACTTCAGGTGTTAGTTTGTCAGTAATTTCTGTAGCACACTTTTTAAATTGCTCGAAAACAGTCAGTGTATTTCTGTATATGTGCTGCTTAAGAGCAGCTTTATTATTCAACCCATCAATGATTTCAACTAGTTTTTCAGACATGATTTTAAGTTATAATAAATAACAAAACTAAACTATTAATAACTGAAATAATTAGGTGGCTTACTTTTAAAATAGGGCGTAAAAGCTTAGTTTTGCACCATTGTTAATTTGAATTATAACTCACTTCACTTATGTCTGAAACAGCAAAAATAAATATACAAGGAAAAGAAACAGAATTACCTCTAATCGTTGGGTCAGAGAATGAGATAGGTATAGATATTAGCAAATTAAGAGCTGAGACAGGTGCTGTTACTTTGGATTTTGGTTATAAAAATACAGGGAGTACTTCAAGTAATATTACCTATTTAGATGGTGAAGCTGGTATATTAAGACATCGAGGTTACGCTATCGAGGAGCTAGCTGAAAAAGCAGATTTTTTGGAGGTTGCTTATTTATTAATCAATGGTGAGTTGCCCAATGAGGAACAATACGAGAAATGGGATACTGAAATCACAAGACATACGTTAGTAAATGGTGATTTAAAAAATATTTTTGACGCTTGGCCTACTGGTTCACACCCAATGGGGCAACTAATTGCGATGATATCATCGCTATCTTCGTTTTACCCAGAAAGCTTAAATCCAAACTCAGGTGATAAGGCTAGGATGAGAACCATTACCCGATTACTCGCAAAAATGCCAACGATATGTGCTATGATCTCAAAAAAAAGAATTGGGCATCCATTAATCTATCCTCAAAATAGCCTTGGCTATGTTGAAAATTATTTGAATATGACGTTTAAGCACGTTACTGAAGATTATCATATTGATCCAGTACTTGTTAGTGCCATGAACAAACTTATGATTTTACATGCTGATCACGAACAAAATTGCTCTGCGTCAACCGTAAGATTAGTGGGCTCATCACATGCTAACTTATATGCATCTATTAGTGCCGGTATTGCAGCTCTTTGGGGGCCATTACATGGTGGAGCTAATCAAAAAGTAATCGAAATGCTTGAAGCTATTCATGCAGACGGTGGTGATGCTCAAAAATATATTGATAAAGCAAAAGATAAAAGTGATCCATTTAGACTGATGGGATTTGGTCATCGCGTATACAAAAACTTTGATCCACGAGCTAAGATTATCAAAAAATCAGCCGATGAGGTTCTTGCCAAACTTGGTGTGAATGATCCTACTTTAGAAATTGCCAAAAAATTAGAAGAGGTGGTTCTATCTGATCCATATTTTGTTGATCGAAAATTATTCCCTAACGTAGACTTTTACTCTGGAATTATCTACCGAGCTATGGGATTCCCAATTGAGATGTTTACTGTATTGTTTGCTTTAGGAAGACTTCCGGGTTGGATTGCACAATGGAAAGAAATGATGGAAGATAAGCACCCTATTGGTCGTCCTCGTCAAATCTATACCGGTCCAGTTTCTCGAAGCTTTGTTCCAAGAAGTGCGAGATAACGTTTATTGATTAGCTAATACAGTTTTTATAACCTTTGTGTCCAGCATGTATCGATCATTCAGGATGTCTTGATCGAGAACGATGTAATCGGCTAACTTACCCTTTTCTAGTGAACCGATATATTGATCCATACGATTGCTTTTTGCTGCCCATCGAGTCATACCTAACAATGCTTCTTTGGGAGACAATGACTCATTCATCATAAAGCCTCCAATGGGTTTGT